>CALBEY010000038.1 GCA_937888805.1 uncultured Burkholderiaceae bacterium | reverse complement strand
GGTTTTTCTCACGCACGTAATGTCCCAGCACGCGGGGGAACGTGCCCCAGACACGGGGGTGGGGGTGTGAACCCTTGTGAATGCCATCGGAGCAAATGATGGTGTGCTTGACATCCTCCCCCTTTACGGAGAGGGTTTCCGCGCATCCTGTTAAATTTCAGTTCACCAAGTTAATCAAAGATGTTCAAGAAAATCGCAACACTGGTTGCTTATAAATCAGATTTCGATTGCGTGCTGTATGTTTGCCAATGTGTGGCGAGGAAATCAGCCCGGTGTCTGTGTTCAAACGCATCGATATCCCAAGCGCCACAAAAAAGAGACTCGTCGATCCATCGGTAAATCCATGCGGTCTGCGGTTGGCCACCCTCAGTCAAAACCGTTACTGCTTGTCTGCAATATTCGGCGCCTTCAAAGGCGTCGAGCTTGTAAATCCCCTGCGCAGAGACCCCTGACCACAACACGCCGTTGATTTGAGCATTCTCGTCTTGGCATACGGCGGCACCGGGGTAGGCTTTGTCTTTGAGTGAATACCGACACCAGTGCCTAAGGGTGGCAGATTTGAAGTGGGGCTTTTCACCGGTTACTGTCATGAAAATCTCTTTAAACATCAAAGACCCATAGGTAAACACATGATTAATCATCCGTTGTTGCCACCTTTTTTATTAACTGGCGCCATGTCAAATCCGTTGAAAGGTTGCCGTGTTAGTGGCCAAGTCATGCTGACCTCAGCCAATCTAAGTTTGCTTATCCAAGGGGAAACCCCGACCAAGGTTTACAAATCTTTTCCGATACACTTGAACTCGCTTAACTGGAAGACAGTTTTGTCTGGCAGTTGGTTTGGTTATGAGGGCAAAGATAGTGCAGTAGGCCCTAACTTTCAATCGGAGACTGAAAATGAATAAAAGACTTAGTGTCATTGGGCTAGCTGTTGCTGGCTCATTGTTTGCCAGTGCAGCCATTGCCCAAACGAACAGTATTGGGTTGCCACCAACATTGTCTTGGAGTGCCTATGACGTGGGCTCAGGTGGTTACAACCAATCCGTTGCCATCGGCAACGCGCTTAAACAGACTTATGGCGTAAACCTACGTGTTTTACCCGGTAAGAACGATGTGTCGCGGACCTTGCCGCTGCGCGAGGGCAAAGTCCAGTTTTCCGCCAACGGTGTCGGTGGCAGCTACATGGCCCAAGAGGGTTTTTATGACTTTGGTGCCCCTCAGTGGGGCCCCCAGGCCGTGCGCGCACTGATGTTGAATAGTTCTGACCAAGTGCTCACCGCTGTCGCCGCTGGCGATGCTGGCATCAAGACGCCGGCCGATATGAAAGGCAAGCGTGTGGCGTGGGTGATCGGTGCGCCATCATTAAATCAAAACATCACAGCGATTTTGGCTTTTGCCAACTTGACGTGGAACGATGTGCAGAAGGTTGAATTTGGTGGTTTTGGTGCGTCTATGGATGGCGTGGCTAACAACCAAGCTGACGTTGCCTTTACCTCATCGATTTCTGGCAAAGCTTACGCGCTTGAGAAGTCACCCCGAGGCATTGTTTATCCCGTGATGCCTGCTAGTGATAAGGCTGGTTGGGCGCGCTTGCAAGCCATTGCACCGTTCTTTTATCCAGCCAATGGTACTGAAGGCGCCGGCCTCAGCCCTGCCAAGCCAGCTGTTTCAGCCGCTTACCCTTATCCCGTTTTAATGACCTACGCAAACCAAGATCCAAAATTGGTGAAAGCTGTCGTGACGGCGATGGTTGATACATTTGACGGCTATAAGAGCGCAGCACCCGGCAACGCGGGTTGGGCCATGGATCGTCAGAAGCTTGATTGGGTGATTCCTTACCATGAAGGTGCAGTGGAATACTTCAAAGGCAAAGGCGTTTGGACGGCTGAGCATCAGAAAAACAATGACATGTTGATCAAGCGTCAGCAGGTCTTGGCTGATGCTTGGAAGCAAGTTAAAAGCCGTCAGCACGCTGATGACAATGCTTTCAAGCAAGACTGGATGAAAACTCGTGCTGCTGCTTTGACCAAGGCGGGCATGGATCCAGTGATGGCTAGCTGGTAAAGCGTAAGAAGTCGGACACTATAAAAAAATGAGTCATCCACAAGAAGTGCAGCAAGCCCCTGCATCAGGTTCCATTCCTTTGGCAGCAGAGTTGCAAGCACGGACTCGGGTGCTAACGGGATTTTGGAAGGCCGTGGCTATTGCGTTCGGGAGCAGTGCAATTTTGCTAGCCCTGAACCAACTGCTGAACCTGGGCTTCTTTGTGGGTGAGGTGTTACTAGACACAGCCTATCTTTACGCATTGGCTGCGTTACTCGTGAGTATGGTGTTTTTGTTTGTACCCGCGACAAAAGGCGCCGCTCGGGACCATGTGCCATGGTACGACGCGGTTCTTTTTGTTGCGTCTGTTGGGGTCTTTTTTTATTTTGCCTTTAATTCCTTTCGGATCATATCTGAAGCGTGGGAGTTCATGTCACCACCAACAGCTGTGGCGGTTTCCACGGTTGGCTGGCTGTTGTTGTTAGAAGCCACTCGCCGTTCGGGCGGCACAGCAGTCTTTGTGGTGGTCGGCTTGGTCTCGTTGTATCCGGTATATGCGGAGCTGATGCCAGGGCCGATTGCTGGGCTCGGGCAAGACTTGTACACCACAATGGCTTATCACTTCACCAGCAGCGAGAGCGTTTTGGGAATCCCCATGCGTGCTTTTGGTGAATTGGTAATAGGGTTTGTCATGTTTGGCGCGGTTTTGCAGTTCACCGGCGCCTCAGAATTTTTCAATAATCTTGCGTTTGCCATGTTTGGACGCGTTCGGGGTGGACCAGCCAAGGTTTCTATTTTTGCCAGCGGTTTGATGGGATCTGTTTCTGGAAGTGTGGTCTCCAATGTGCTGACCACCGGTGTTGTCACCATACCAGCGATGAAGCGAACAGGGTTTTCCGCCAAGTACGCAGCCGGTGTTGAGGCCTGTGCTTCTACGGGTGGCGTATTAATGCCCCCTATCATGGGTGCCACTGCCTTTGTCATGGCAGCCTTTTTAGGCCTGCCATATAGCCAGATTGCCTTGGCCGCCGCCGTGCCATCGATCTTGTTTTATTTTGCGCTTTTCATGCAAATAGACGGGTATGCCGCTCGCCATGGCTTGAAAGGCCTACCAGCAGAAGAGTTGCCTTCACTGGCTCAAACTTTTAAAGAAGGTTGGCAGTACATCATCGTTTTTGTGGTGTTGATTTATTTGCTGTTGGTGGCACAAGTCGAGTCAATGGCGCCGTTCTACGCGACGGGGCTGTTGCTGGTCATCAATCAATTCAGCCCCAAGCATCGCCTGAATATGGCCAAGCTCGGCCGATTGCTCACCGGTGTGACCGCATCTTTGGCCGAATTGGCTGCGTTGTTGGCGGGCGTTGGCTTGATCATTGGGGCCATGTCAGTGACTGGTCTGGCAGGAACGCTTGCCAATGATTTGATCTACCTTGCCGGCAATAATGTTTATGTGCTGTTGGTTATGGGTGCGATCACCAGTTTTATTTTTGGTATGGGCATGACCATCACCGCCTGTTATATCTTTTTGGCGATTGTGCTGGCACCGCCATTGATTCAGGCGGGATTTGATCCCTTGGCGGTCCACTTATTCATGATGTATTGGGGCATGGTGTCATTCATCACGCCACCGGTCTCGCTGGCCGCGTTTGTGGCCGCTGGAGTGTCGGGTTCCAGACCGATTGACGTGGGCTTTCAGTCGATGCGGTTAGGAAGCGCCATGTATTTCGTTCCATTTTTCTTTGTGCTTAACCCAGCCCTCATTCTGCGCGGCGATCCGGCAGACATTGTGGCTGTGATTTGTACGGCAGTGGTTGGGATTGCGTTAATTGCCTCAGCACTTGAGGGCTATTTGGTCAACGTCGGAACGATGCACACGGGGGTTTTGGGAATGCTGGCGCGATTGATTCTAGCACTCGGTGGCCTGGCAATGGCGATTCCTGGCGGCGGTGATCTGAATCTTAACCATCTTGAGCTCAGTGCCATTGGATTGGTCCTCGCGGGCGTTGCTGTGGTGTTGGCAAAAATCTCGCAAAAGATACGTGCGGCTGCGGCAATCGCTTAGTGCAAGGGTTTGTAGGCATCGCCGTTGGGCGATGCCTACAAAGCTCAGTCTAGGAACTGGGTGAAACCCGAGACCGGTTCGCGTTCGCTGATCAATGTGTTTTCAATCTTGCCATGGTCGGCGACACCGAGTGCCAAACAACACATCACGATTTCGCTCTCTGGTATGCCCGTGTGTTGGCGAATAATGGGATGAAACCGATTAAAGGCTGCTTGTGGGCAGGTATCAAGATCGCGACCGCGTGCGGCAATCATTAGGTTTTGTAAAAAACAGCCAAAGTCCAACCAAGAGCCCTGATTCATGGTTCGATCAACGGTAAAGACCATTCCGACGGGCGCGTCAAAAAACTTAAAATTTCTGGCGTGTTGGTCTCGCATACCGTCTTTGTCTGACTTTCCAAGACCCAAAAGTTGGTATAAGTCGAGACCAACTTTTCTTCGTCGATCGATGTACGGTGTTTCCCAGATGTCAGGGTAGTAGCGATATTCTTCTTTAAATGCTGACGCTTTTTCAGGGTCAAGAAAGGCCTGCACGATGTCAGCTGACATGGCTTTCAAGCGATTGCCCGTTAATACGTATGCTTTCCAAGGTTGCGTGTTAGAGCCCGATGGTGCCCGTGAGGCGACGGCCAACATTTGCTCGATGTCTTCGCGCGCGATTGGTGTTGGTAAAAAAGCGCGTATTGAGTGTCGAGAAGTAATCGCCTCGTCGACGATGCGTTGCTGGTCGGATTCAATCATGTGTCTGAACCTTTTATTCGTTGGAAGAAGAAGATTTCGAAGCTTACAATAGCGAATATAGCGAGTCGGCGACGTGTTGTTGACTGCACTGATTGTTCTCTAGGAAAAAAGTTTTGCGTCCCTTCGGCTCCGGATTACAAACTAACGCTCGCGATTACCGAATAGCCATTCAAGTGTTGAACGGCCGTGAGCCTCAAGTGGCGTTAGCGCAGTGGTTGCTTGACTTCGATCCCAATGGTTATAAGACGGTTGTTGTGATTGCGCCAGTTGGTGGTTTGCCCGAGCTGTGGCCCGAATCACTGCGAGTGATTCACACAACAAGCGACGAACTCGCCAGTTCAGATGCTTGCTTGTGTTGCGCCATGAGCAATGAAGTCAGTGATGCGCTAAGGCATTTGTTTTTTGCTGTTTTACGAAAGCAACAGCCAGCCGTTGACTTGATCGTGCTTGCCACACGTGCAAGCAGCAGCGAGCCTTTGGCTTTGGCACTGAAGCATGCACCGTTTTTGGGTCAGCGGTATCGCCTCGCCGCGTAAGACTCGGGATAAGTGTTTTCCCTAAAGGTTGTCGGGTGACGGTTTGCTGTTGGCTCACGCTTGTTATACACTTAGTGAATAAGAGGCCAAGATCGACTGCGCCCTTTGTAAAGATAGCCAAGCAGGCTTAGAGAGCCGTAAACGAAGTGTGATTTAACGGTGTTGTCCCCAAAGGCTTTCAATGAAAGTTTCACCTGACAGGTGATCTTCGCTGAACCCTTTTAAAGAATTCACGTTTAAAAGCGATCGTCAAAGGTGTGCTCAAGCGCTCGGTCTTACTGTATGCGGCTGATTTGGTTTGTTTTGAGTACTGATTTGATCGAAAAATGGCATAAAAAAAAGAGCCAACAGTTAAGTTGACTCTTGAAAATCTGGTTGCGGGGGCAGGATTTGAACCTACGACCTTCGGGTTATGAGCCCGACGAGCTGCCAGACTGCTCCACCCCGCGTCTGATGTACAAAGTATAGCAGTTTGTGGGAAAGCGTTCAAATGGTCGGGCTGAGTCCCCGTTTATTCGTTTGTTAAGGTTTCGGTACTTGGAGGATCATGGAAGATCATCAAGCAGTTAATGTGATGGAAGCAGCGCTCCTCTGTGCGGATACGCCGATGACAGTTGCTGCTTTACAAAAAGTATTCGAGCCTGAAGAAGTCAGCACTGCCCAAATTGAAAGTTGGTTGATTCAGTTACAGTCGAATTGGCAGGATCGTGGCCTTGAATTGGCACAAATTTCGACGGGTTGGCGATTCCAGAGCAAAGCAAACATGCAGCGCTTTTTAGAAAAGCTTAATCCAGAGCGAACGCCAAAGTATTCTCGAGCTGTTTTAGAGACTTTGGCCATCATTGCTTGGAAGCAACCCGTGACTCGGGCAGACATTGAGGCCATCAGAGGTGTGACGGTATCTTCGCAGATTATTAAAACGCTGGAAGAAAGGGGCTGGGTTGAAACCCTAGGGCATCGTGACGCGCCCGGACGACCGGCGCTGCTTGGCACGACGAAGCTGTTTTTGGATGATTTGGGCCTGCGTGCATTAGATGAGCTGCCCCCGCTACAGCCTTTGTCACCCGAGGCTCCTGATCTAGGCGATTTGGTCGATTCAAACATCGTCGTCACGCATAACGCAGCAACGAATTTGTTAGCCGATGAAAACGAATCAGATCCTGTGCTTTTGGCGGCAAGTGATTTGGATGAGTCAGAGTCCATTGAAGATGTGTCAACCTACCAAACAGTTGAAGAAACAACGGGTGCGAACCCTGCGCATTCGCCACAACATAACCAGTCGATGGATATCAACCCATCAATCAGTCCTTCCATCGATATATCGGAGCAAAAGTGACGAACGAGCAGCCAGAAATCTTATCGGTGTCAGCGCCAGAAGCAACCGATGTTAACGAAGTGCCTGTCAAGAAACCTCGCGTCAAACGGGCGAAGGCCAAGACCACAACTGAAAGCGTAACTCAAACCGCCACGGCAACGGAAACCGCCACGCCAACGGAAACCAACGCAGCAGCCAAACCGCGTTCCCGAAATTTACGAACCCCTTTTCGGCGTCGCCGAAATGATTTCACTAACGATCAGGCTAATGCCTCGACAAATCATGAGTCAGTGGGCAGTGAATCCCAAATTTCAGCTCAAGCAGAAACAAATGGGCCTGATGTGGCAGGCCAAACGGCCGCTGCGCATGTCGACTTAACATATGAAGATGAACCACCAGCGCTCGAGTTTCTGGGTAAGGCACTCAAAACGTCTCAGCGTTTAGGCAAGTATCTTCAAAGCGATGTCTTGATGCCTAAGTTGCATAAGGTACTCGCTGAGGCTGGTGTGGGTTCTCGGCGCGAAATGGAAGAGTTAATTATTGCCGGCCGAGTGTCTGTAAATGGTGAGCCCGCTCATATCGGTCAGCGTGTCGGCAGCGCAGATATTGTGCGAGTCAACGGCAAACCGGTCAGTAGAATCGTCGGTCGCAAACCACCCCGGGTCATTCTTTATCACAAACCGGCTGGTGAAATTGTTAGCCATGATGATCCTGGCGGTCGTGCCACAGTTTTTGCCCGCTTGCCCCGATTAAAAATCGGCAAGTGGTTATCTGTTGGTCGTTTGGATCTTAATACAGAGGGCTTGTTGATTTTTACAACATCCGGTGATTTATCTAACCGGTTGTTGCATCCCAGGTACGGTAATGAACGCGAATACGCGGTTCGTGTTTTGGGGGAAATGACGGAAGAAATCAGCAAAGCACTGACCACAGGCGTCGAGCTAGAGGACGGCCCAGCTCAATTTGGCAGTGTTGAGTTCTTGGGTGGGGAGGGCAGTAACCGGTGGTACCGCGTGACCTTACAAGAGGGACGCAATCGCGAGGTTCGTCGCATGTTTGAAGTCGTTGGTTTGACGGTTAGTCGATTAATAAGGACCCGGTTTGGCGAGATTGTGTTGTCGAGCAATTTACGCCGTGGTCGCTGGGAAGAGTTAAACGGCGATTTGGTCAGCGCTTTGATGGTTCAAGTTGGTCTTCTAAAGGACGATGACGACACCGCTAAGCCGGGGGCCAGAGGCCGCGCGGCACGTCAGCCCGTTAGCCATGACAGCGCAATGCCGCCCGGTTACCGGCCAGTTTCAGGAACTGGACCCGGTCAGGGACGTGGCCCAGGGCGAGGATTTGGTCAAGGACAAGGCCAAGGGCAGGTTAACGCCGACCGGCGGGGTCAGTCACCGAGGGGTGGGCGAGGAAAGCCGCCTGTTCGTGGTGGTCGGCCAGGGGCTATTCCTGATCCGCTGGCGACGTCAGTCGCCGTTGTCGCGGGTAGCCTCCCAGGTGGGCGTGGCCACCGTTCGGCAGACCCGGCTAACAGACCCAAGCGCCCATCGACCAAAGGTGGTGTGTTGGCCTCGCCGGCGCCATCACGGCCAAGCCGTGGGACCGGTGGTCCTAAAGGCTTGGGTGGTACGCCAGCCGCAGCTGAAAAGGGTCGTTCAGCACAAAAGCCTCGTCGACCGGGTGGTTCTAGCCAATCGGGTGCGACACGGCGAGGTGATGACTGGCAGCCCAGCGGCGCTGCTGCACATGAATCGCGGCTAGGTTTTGTAAAATCGAATCGACGTTAAGCAAGCGCCGACGATTAATAGATGGCTTTACAATACCAAAGCGTGTTAAAGTATCGGGCTTGAATGCTAGTCTGTGTAGGTGTCGTTATTCGTATTTAAAGTGACACCGCTCTGATCTAGTAGCCGTTTAAAAATGGGCTGTTCATCAGCCCTTTTTTTTTGAAGGTATGAAAGACTTAGTCGACATTACACGCCAGGCGTTGGCCGGCATGGGGCTGGAATTGGTGAGCGTTGATCGTGCGCCAATGGGGCTATTGCGTATCACGATTGATTGTGACACCGGAGTCACCATTGAGCATTGTGAAGATGTGTCCAGACAGCTTTCACGGGTTTACGAGGTCGAGGGCATAGACTACCGTCGACTTGAGGTCGGATCGCCAGGCGTTGATCGACCGCTGCGTACCGAGCAAGATTTTCAGCGATTTCTGGGTGAACGAATAGAGTTAAAGTTGCGCGAAGCTGTTGACGACCAAAAAGTTTTCAAAGGGGTTCTCCAAATTGCTGCCGAACGCCAAGAACCAGGTGGCACGGTTTTATTCGATTTGGAGCATCAAGTGAAAAAAGGTGATGTTCGTCGTATCACATTCTCAATATCGGATGTTGATCGGGCGAAACTGGATCCGCTACTAGATTTTAAGGGTAGGAAGCGATGAGTCGCGAAATATTATTATTGGTTGATGCACTGGCGCGCGAAAAAAACGTGGGCCGTGAAGTTGTCTTCGATGCGCTGGAAGGGGCACTTGCTTCTGCCATGAAAAAGCGATTCGTAGAAGATGCGGACATCCGCGTGAGCGTGGATAGAATGTCGGGCGAGCATGAGGGTTTCAGGCGTTGGTTGGTCGTGCCTGACGAAGCTGGCCTGCAAGAGCCAGACCGCGAGGAAATGCTTTCCGATGCTCAAGATAGTTTTCCGGATATTCAAGCGGGTGAGTTTATAGAAGAGCCCTTGGAGCCTGTCGAATTTGGTCGAATCGGTGCGCAAGCTGCCAAACAGGCGATCTTGCAGCGAATCCGTGATGCCGAGCGAGAGCAGGTTCTGAGTGACTTCTTAGAGCGTGGTGAATCAATCATTTCCGGGACCATTAAGCGCATGGATAAGGGCGATGTCATTATCGAGACTGGCAAAGTTGAAGCCCGGCTGCCTCGCAGTGAAATGATTCCGAAAGAAAACCTACGTGTTGGCGATCGCATCCGCTCTTGGGTGCTACGCATTGACCGTGCCGCACGTGGTCAGCAAGTGATCCTGTCACGGACATCACCGGAATTTATCAAGGAATTATTTGAAAATGAAGTGCCTGAGATTGAGCAAGGTCTTTTAGAAATCAAAGGCGCTGCGCGTGACCCAGGCGTACGCGCCAAAATTGCTGTTGTTGCATATGACTCTCGCATCGATCCAATCGGTACTTGTGTGGGCATGCGTGGTTCGCGCGTGACAGCGGTTCGCAACGAGCTCGGCGGCGAGCAGGTTGATATTGTGCTTTGGTCAGAGGACCCCGCTCAGTTTGTTATTGGCGCGCTAGCACCTGCAAATATCGAGTCTATTGTTGTGGATGAAGATCGTCATGCCATGGACGTTGTGGTCGATGAAGAGAATTTGCCAAAGGCCATTGGTTCACGTGGCCAAAACGTGCGGTTGGCATCGGATTTAACGGGTTGGCAAATTAACATCATGACGCCTGAAGAGAGCCAGAGCCGTCAGGATCTGGAAAGAACAGCTTTGCGTCTGACATTTGTTAACAAGCTTGATGTTGACGAAGAAGTGGCAGACATTCTGATTGATGAGGGATTTACGGGTCTTGAAGAAATTGCTTATGTGCCCATCGCCGAACTTCAAGAGATTGAAGCATTTGACGAGGACACGATCAATGAACTTAGAAATCGCGCACGCAATGCCTTATTGACTGAGGCGATTGTTCAAGAAGAGCGTGTTGAGTCTGCTCAAGATCTTTTGCATATCGAGGGGATTTCCCCGGAATTAGTGGCTGTACTGAGTGAGCACAGCATTAACACACAAGATGACCTGGCTGATCTGGCTACCGATGAACTGGCTGAAATCGCTGGTATCGATGCAGAGCAGGCAGCGGCGTTCATCATGGCAGCCAGAGCCCGCTGGTTCGAAGATGAGCAATAAAAGAAAAAAGCAGCAATTGAGGGTGTTCCATGTCTAGTTGATACGGGACCCCGCTGCTAAGGTAAGAGAGAGTCTAATGTCCAGTAATACCGTCGCCCAGTTTGCTAGCGAACTGAAAATGCCAGCTGAAGTGCTGTTAGAGCAGTTACGTGCAGCGGGTGTGGCCATTAACACTGCGGCCGATGAGCTGTCAGAAGCTGACAAGTCAAAGCTGCTAGAGTCCTTGAGGCGCTCCCATGGGGCCACCGAGGGAAAAAAAATCACGCTGACACGTCGTCAAACCTCGGAAATTAGGCAAGCCGATGGTGCGGGCCGTTCACGAACGATTCAGGTCGAAGTTAGGAAAAAACGTGTTTTTGTGAAACGCGATTTGGCAACTGAGAATTCAGAGGTCGGGTCTGATGCGTCTAATCCTAACGATTTGGTTGATGCCACGCATCAAACGCTCAACCAAGAGACGGTTGCAAACCAGTCGTCAGCAACCACCGTTGACATTAATGCGACTGACACAACGGTCGCACCGAATGTTCAGCAAGTAGAAGCGTCAGTTAACCCGCCCATCGATTCGGGGAAAGCCGTAGAGCCTGTTGCCGTGGACGTGGCTGAGGCTGTTGCCGAAAAGTCCGAGCAGCAAGAAAGTTCGGCATCGTCAACGGCTGAGCCGATCAGTAAAAAGCAGAAGGACAAAACGACCACACCATCAGAAGTTGCCGGTGAGCAGCCTGCCCCAATAGATGAATCCGCTCAGGCGCCTGTGGCAATCGACGGGCCAGTGGCCACTGAGCCAGCTGCCGCTAAGTCGGTCTCGGGTGGGCGTAAGGTTGCGCGACAAAAAACCGTGGCGTCAGAACCAGTTGTACCCGGGCGAGAGGCGGCTCGTGAGCGTGCTGAACTAGAGGCAGCGGCACTCAGGAATATGTTGAGTCGACCCAAAAAAGTGTTGCACGCTGAAGCCGAACCAGATCCAGCTGCTCTAAAAGGCACCTTGCATAAGCCAGCAGCCGGTAAACTCGCAGATAAGAAGGCTTCTGAAGGCGGGAAGAAAACCATCAAAGCCGGTGAAGTGTCATCGACATGGTCAGATGATGCTTCGCGCAAAAAACCAGCGGGTAAATCAACAGCGCCGGCCTTACGTGACGGCTGGCGTGCTGGCAAAACTGGGCGTAGCTCGGGACGACGTGGACGTGGTCAGAACGCTGTGCCGCAGCAAGAGGCAGCGCCAGTTGAATTTGTAGCACGTGAAGTGCATGTGCCTGAAACGATTACGGTTGCTGATCTGGCGCACAAGATGTCAATCAAAGCCGCTGAAGTGATCAAACACTTGATGAAGCTCGGTCAAATGGTCACAATCAATCAGGTTTTGGATCAAGAGACGGCCATGATTATGGTTGAGGAACTGGGCCACACTGCCGTTGCTGCGAAGTTAGATGATCCCGAGGCCTTCCTAGAGCAAGCGCCTCTTGCTGAGGTCGAAAGCAAGCCGCGAGCACCCGTTGTGACTGTTATGGGACACGTTGATCACGGCAAGACATCGCTACTGGACCACATCCGTCGCGCAAAAGTGGCGTCAGGTGAAGCTGGTGGGATTACGCAGCACATTGGTGCTTATCATGTCACAACAGAGCGCGGTATGGTGACCTTCCTGGACACGCCGGGTCACGCGGCCTTTACGGCGATGCGCGCGCGCGGTGCCAAAGCAACCGATATTGTGATTTTGGTGGTGGCCGCTGACGATGGTGTCATGCCGCAAACCAAAGAAGCGATTCACCATGCCCGCGCGGCGGGTGTGCCGCTCGTCGTTGCTATTAATAAAATAGATAAGCCCGATGCCAACGCTGACCGAGTCAAGCAAGAGCTGGTCGTCGAACAGGTCGTTCCTGAGGATTACGGCGGGGATGTTCCGTTTGTGGCCGTTTCGGCAAAGACAGGTCAGGGCATCGATGAGTTGCTTGAGAACGTCTTACTCCAGGCTGAAATCCTAGAACTGAAAGCGCCGATTGAGTCTGCTGCCAAAGGCATTGTCATTGAAGCGCGGTTGGATAAAGGTCGAGGTCCTGTGGCAACGGTCTTGGTTCAGTCTGGTACCTTGAATCGCGGTGATGTGGTGCTAGCTGGCGCCAGTTACGGCCGAGTCCGTGCGATGCTTGACGAAAACGGCAAATCCATTCAATCGGCAGGCCCTTCTATTCCCGTCGAAATCCAAGGTTTGACCGAGGTGCCAGCGGCTGGTGATGAGCTGATGGTGTTGGTTGATGAGCGTAAAGCTCGTGAAATTGCACTGTTTAGGCAAGGCAAGTTCCGCGATGTTAAGTTGGCCAAACAACAGGCCGCTAAGTTGGAGTCGATGTTTGAACCAACCGCCGAAGGCCTACAAACCCTTGCATTGATTGTGAAAACCGATGTGCAGGGTTCACAAGAAGCGTTGGTTAATGCGTTGGTCAAGCTCTCGACGCCCGAGATCAAAGTTCAAGTGGTACATGCTGCCGTCGGTGGTATTTCTGAAAGCGATGTGAACCTAGCCATTGCAGCAGGTGCCGTCATTATCGGGTTTAACGTGCGATCAGAGACCAGTGCCAAGAAGTTGGCAGAGTCTAACGGCGTTGACGTCCGCTACTACAACATCATTTATGATGCGGTCGACGAGGTTAAAGCAGCCATGTCGGGCATGTTGTCGCCTGAGAAGCGCGAAGAAGTGATTGGCATGGTCGAGGTGCGCGAGGTTTATACCATCTCGAAGATTGGCACGGTGGCTGGTTGCATGGTGACCGACGGTCTAGTTAAGAAAGACTCGCAAGTCAGGTTGTTAAGAGACAACGTGGTTCAGTGGACTGGATGGCTAGATTCTTTACGTCGTTTCAAAGATGACGTCAAAGAAGTGAAGTCTGGTTTTGACTGTGGTGTCACTTTAAAAGGCAACAACGACCTCAAGGTAGGCGATCAGCTTGAGATATTTGAAATTCGCGAAGTTGCTCGATCACTCTAGGAATAGCCCGAATGTCACGCCATAAGCAAAAAGTGGCCGGTGGTCGTAACATTCGGCTTGCCGATCAGATACAAAAAGATCTCGCAGTCCTGATCCAGAAAGAAATTGACCCTTCGCGTGTCGGCTTAATCACGCTCTCGGGCGTAGAGTTGTCGACCGATTATGCACATGCCAAGGTCTTTTTTACGGTTTTGGCTGGTGAGCCTGATGCCGCCCAGAGCCTATTAAATGAAAAAGCAGGTTGGCTGCATGCCCAACTGTTTAAAATGTTTCATATCCATACAGTGCCTACATTGCGTTTTTTTCATGATCCTCAGCTCGAAAGAGGCATTGCCATGTCTCAATTGATTGACAAAGCCATTGCTTCGGATGAGGCACACGTTGATTCTGATGCTGACCGAGACGGTAACCTTTAAAGGTAGTTGCGGTTTGAGCTGGATAAAGAGTTTTAGATGAGAAAGCGTCGCGGGCAAGTGATTGATGGTTGGCTTTTGCTTGATAAGCCCATTGATTTATCAAGCAATCATGCATTGCAGCGAGCCAAGAGGCTGATGGATGCGCAAAAAGCGGGTCATACCGGTACGCTAGATCCTTTTGCGACCGGACTATTGATTTGTTGCTTTGGGCGGGCAACGAAGATTGCGGGTTATCTGTTAGAAGCCGATAAAACCTACACAGCAACATTGCTGTTTGGTGTGGAAACGGATTCTGGTGATTTGACTGGTGAGGTGGTGTCGCGGGCTGACACGTCATTTGAGGGCTTGAGTCAAAAGGCAATTGAGGCTGTGTTGCCAAACTTCAGGGGTGTCATTGAGCAAGTGCCGCCGATGACCTCAGCACTGAAACACAAAGGCCGACCACTTTATGCCTATGCTCGTGAAGGCATATTGATAGAACGGCCGCCTAGAACAGTCACGATTCACGCAATAGACGTATTGTCTTGTGAAGGGCGAACAGCGTCGATCAAGGTGAGTTGCAGTAAAGGTACTTATATTCGTACTTTGGCGCAAGATATCGGACGCGCTCTGGGTGTGGGTGCCCATTTGGTGGCACTTCGGCGCGATAGGGTGGGTAGCTTCGATATTAAAGATGCTTTCACGCTTGAGCAAATCACCGAGCTGGCATCCCCTGTAACGGCCGTTAGGCCGCTCAGTGAGTTGCCAGAGGCGCTGGCTCAAATATTTATCAAAGGGTCGGCAATCGAGCCGTCTCAGCTGTAGTTTATTTAAGAGGAAATATTCATGTCACGCGCCCTGCGTAATGTTGCCATCATCGCTCACGTTGACCACGGAAAAACAACGTTGGTCGACCAGCTATTGCGTCAGTCCGGCACGTTCCGTGACAACCAGCAATTAAGCGAAAGAGTCATGGACTCTAACGACCTCGAACGAGAAAGAGGCATTACGATTCTCGCTAAAAACTGTTCGGTGCAATACGAAGGCACCCACATTAATATTGTTGATACGCCTGGCCACGCTGATTTCGGCGGTGAGGTTGAGCGTGTGCTTTCGATGGTTGACGGGGTTTTGCTGCTCGTTGATGCCGTTGAGGGTCCCATGCCTCAGACACGTTTTGTGACACGCAAAGCTTTGGCTTTGGGATTGAAGCCGATCGTTGTCGTGAATAAAATTGATCGTCCTGGGGCTCGTCCTGATTATGTTGTCAATGCCACTTTCGATCTATTCGACAAGTTAGGGGCAACTGAAGAACAGTTGGACTTCCCCGTCGTCTATGCCTCAGGCCTAGACGGCTATTCTGGTCTAGACCCTTCCGTGCGGGACGGCGATATGCGCACGTTGTTCGAAGCGATTCTGAATCAAGTGCCGCAGCGTAAAGATGACCCAGATGCGCCTTTGCAGTTCCAGATTATTTCACTGGATTACAGCAGCTATGTCGGCAAAATCGGCGTTGGACGTATCAACCGTGGTCGTGTGCGTGCCGGCATGGAAGTCGCTTTTCAATTTGGCCCTGACACCCCAATCGCCAAGGGTCGTATTAACCAAGTCTCTAAGTTTCAAGGCCTTGAGCGCGTTATTGTCGAAGAGGCGCAAGCCGGCGATATTGTATTAATTAACGGGATTGAGGACATCGGCATTGGTTGCACATTGATGGAGCCTGGTCATCCTGATCCACTACCCATGTTAAGAATTGATGAGCCGACGCTCACCATGAACTTCATGGTGAACACGTCGCCTTTGGCCGGTCGTGAGGGTAAGTATGTCACGAGTCGCCAAATCAGAGATCGTCTAGACCGTGAACTCAAGGCCAACGTTGCTTTACGGGTTCGCGAAACGGATGACGATACTGTGTTTGAAGTCGCTGGCCGTGGTGAATTACACCTGACGATTTTGCTTGAAAACATGAGACGCGAGGGTTTTGAGCTTGCCGTTTCAAGACCGCGAGTGGTTTACAAAGAAATTGATGGTCAGAAGTGCGAACCATTTGAATTGTTAACTTGTGACGTTGAAGATGCTCACCAAGGTGGGGTGATGGAAGAGCTTGGCCGTCGAAAAGGTGACTTGCAAGACATGCAGGCTGATGGGCGTGGCCGGACACGGCTCGAGTACCGCATTCCAGCCCGCGGGCTGATTGGGTTCCAGGGTGAGTTTTTGACCATGACGCGCGGCACTGGTTTGATGAGTCACATTTTTGATAGCTACGGACCTGTCCGGGAAGGCTCAATCGGCGAGCGCCGTAATGGTGTGTTGATCAGCCAAGACAACGGAGACGCTGTGGCCTATGCGCTTTGGAAGTTACAGGAGCGTGGTCGTATGTTTGTGGGTCCTGGTGAGCCACTGTACGAGGGCATGGTGATTGGCATCCACTCGCGTGATAATGACTTGGTTGTTAACCCCATCCGTGAGAAGAAGCTAACCAACGTGCGCTCATCGGGTAAAGACGAGCACATTGACCTGGTGACACCCATTAAGATGACGCTAGAGTATGCGGTTGAGTTCATCGACGAAGATGAGTTGGTCGAAGTGACGCCACAATCGATCCGATTGCGTAAGCGCTATTTGCAAGAGCATGAGCGTCGGCGTATGTCTCGCGAGTAAACGTTGAATACGTCAAATCGCTGTTTCCGGTTGCATCAAGTGTGATGCAACCGGTCTGTTTAGGCTTAGCAACACGTTGCTAAGCCTTTTTTTTTGCGCTTTAGATGCCGCCTAAACAGACATACTTCATTTCTAGAAAGTCATCCATCCCGTAGACCGAGCCTTCGCGGCCAAGTCCCGATTGCTTCACGCCGCCGAAAGGCCCCACTTCGCTTGAAATGATGCCAGCATTAACACCGATAATGCCGTATTCGAGCGCCTCTGCTGTCCGGAAAATCCGTCCAATATCTCGACTATAAAAATAAGCCGCCAAGCCAAACTCGGTGTTGTTGGCTTGTTCGATGACTTGTGCATCGTCGTCAAACTTCACAATGGGGGCAAGTGGTCCAAAGGTCTCTTCGCGCATGCAAAGCATGTCGCTCGATACATGGGTCATCACGGTTGGCTCAAAGAAGCGCCCACCGCGAGCGTGCGCTTTTCCCCCGGTTAGAATCTTGGCGCCTTTGGCTTGTGCATCGTCAATGTGCTCTTGTACTTTTTTGATTGCGGCCTCATCAATCAGGGGGCCTGTGGTGATGCCATCCTCAAAACCTTCGCCCACTTTTAATCGAGCATTAACAGCTTCAGTCAGCTTTTGGGCAAATTGGTCATAAATTTTTGCATGAGCGTAGAAACGGTTGGTACAAACACACGTTTGCCCAGCATTGCGGTATTTTGATGCCATTGCGCCTTCAATGGCGGCATCGATATCAGCATCATCAAAAATAATGAACGGGGCGTTGCCGCCAAGTTCAAGTGATAGCTTTTTGATGGTCGGTGCACTTTGCTGCATGAGGATACGACCAACCTGTGTTGAGCCCGTAAAGGTCAGTTTGCGCACGATCGGGCTTTCGCAAAGTACTTTGCCAACCGCAATCGACTGTTCGCTATCAGCCGTAATGATGTTGATGACACCAGCGGGGATGCCTGCGCGTTGCGCCAACTCAGCCAATGCGAGGGCTGACAGGGGCGTTTGTTCAGCAGGTTTTAAAACCACGGTGCAACCGGCTGCGAGCGCTGGCGCAATCTTGCGGGTAATCATGGCAATCGGGAAATTCCAAGGCGTAATGGCTGCGCAAACACCAATGGGCTCTCGAAGTACCAATATCCTTGTGTTTGCAATTGGTGCATCGATGGTATCTCCCATGATGCGTTTGCCTTGTTCGGCAAACCATTCGACAAACGAAGCACCGTAGGCGACTTCACCGCGGGCTTCAGCCAATGGTTTGCCCTGTTCGGTCGTCATGATGCGAGCCAAATCTTCCGTGTTGGCAATAATCAAATCAAACCATCGACGCAAAATGCCCGCCCGAGCCTTCGCTGTCAATGCCCGCCATTGGGGCCATGCCGCGTTGGCGGCATTAATGGCACGTGTGGTAGCCGCTGGACCGCTGTTGGCCACATAGGCAATGGTTTGTCCGTTGGCAGGGTTATCGACTTGAAAATGAGAACCATCATCAGCATCAACCCACTGACCTTGTATGTAAGACTGGTGATGCAATAGGCTTGGGTCATCAAGCTTAATGGGAAAAATTGCCTGATCCATCTTGGTTCCTTATCTAAAGACTGTGTTTTTTATTCAATATTATGGGGAATTGCGATATCCAAATGATCAATATTGCATCTTTCTGAGTTTAGCGCGGTAAAGCACTTGGCCTCAAAGACTCGCCCAAATGAGCGTATTTGTAGGCTAGGATCATGTCGACCACTCGGGCGGGATCATCTTCAATGGTGAATAAGTCCATGTGTGAAGGGGTGACCATGTCAAGTTTTAGGACTTCGGTGTTAAGCCAGTTGATTAGCCCAGACCAAAATGACCGACCAACCAAAATGACGGGACCCGCTGGAACTTTACCGGTTTGAATCAGTGTTAACGCTTCAAACAACTCATCGAGTGTACCAAACCCACCGGGTAGCGCGATGTAGGCCATGCTGTGCATGAAAAAGGTCGCTTTGCGCGAATAGAAGTACTCAAACTGAAGATCAATGGTTTGGTAAGGATTGTCTTTTTGTTCCGATGGCAGCTTAATATTTAAGCCAATACTGGTGCCGCCAGACTCGAATGCACCTCGATTGGCGGCCGCCATAACGCCAGGGCCACCGCCTGCGATGACCGCTAGCCCCGCCTTTGCAAGGCGCGCACCAAGTTCACGGCTGAGCAAGCAGTAAGGAGAGTCGGTCGGTAGACGAGCACTACCAAAAACACTGACAGCCGGGCCAACATGGGCTAACGTTTCAGCCGCTAGCACCATCTCTGACATAATTTGGGGTGTCTGCTCAATAGCAGTTGAAGACTTTAGGTTCTGACTCATGAAAAAAACCTTGTTACTGGTTGATGGCTCAAGTTATCTTTACCGCGCCTATCACGCCATGCCTGACTTAAGAAACGCACAGGGCGAGCCCACGGGTGCCATATACGGCGTCATCAACATGATGCGCAAAATAATGCAAGATTTTCGTCCCGATTATGCTGTCTGCATCTTTGACGTAAAAGGCAAAACCTTCCGAGAGGACGTGTACCCCGACTATAAAGCCAATCGCGCAGCCATGCCTGAAGATTTGGTTTTGCAAATTGAACCGATCCATGAGGCTGTGGCCGCGTTGGGTTGGTCGGTGATTGGCGTGGTCGGCGTTGAGGCAGACGATGTAATCGGCACATTGTCGGTCTTGGCGCAAGCAAACGGTCTCGAAACAATTATTTCAACGGGCGATAAAGACTTGGCACAGCTGGTCACGCCAAACTGTACGTTAGTCAACACGATGAACGGTGAAAAGCTTGATCCACTGGGTGTCAAAAATAAATTTGGGGTGCCACCGAATCGCATCGTTGACTATTTGATGTTGGTCGGTGACACCGTTGACAACGTCCCCGGCGTCAATAAGGTGGGCCCTAAAACCGCTGTCAAATGGCTAGAAGCCTACGACTGCATTGACAACTTATTGGCCCATGTTGATGAAATTAAAGGCACTGCAGGCCAGAATCTGAAAGAGGCCATGGGTCAGTTTGAGCTTACGCGCCACCTCTTAACGGTCAAATTGGATTGCGAGCTGCCACCCGAGGCCCGTGAAATCGAACACTTTGTGCCCAAGTCGGAGGATGTCGACAAACTGACCCAGTTGTACGAGCGCTACGGATTCAGAACTTGGTTGCGCGAATTGAGTGGCGATGCGCAGCGAATACCCAAGGGTGATGCCAGGGTTAAAAGAGGCGCTGAAGCGCCAGTGACCTTGTCAGGCGAAGCCGTACCCTTGGTGCCAGCGTCGGTAGATCATTTGGCATACGAGACGGTATTGACGCTCGCACAAGCGCAAACGTGGCTTGATCGGGTGACACAGGCTGATTTGGTGGCTTTGGACACAGAAACCACATCGCTTGATGGCATGCAGGCTCGGCTGGTGGGTTTTTCGCTGTGTGTGGCCCCTGGTCAAGCTTGCTACATCCCCTTGGCCCACCGTGGCACTGAAGCCGTGGCGCAGCTGAACAAAGCAGAGATCCTTGATCTGTTCGCGCCGTGGTTAGCGTCAAGTAAGCCTACCAAGATACTGCACCATGCAAAGTACGACGCCCATGTGTTCGCCAATGAGGGTTTGCATTTGGCTGGGATCGCGCATGACACCATGTTGCAAGCCTATGTGCTCGAGTCGCACCGCAGCGTTGCCTTGGCGGAACTCTCGCACCGTTGGCTGGGTCAACGAGGGGTGTCCTACGAAGAGCTGTGTGGCAAAGGGGCTCACCAAATAGGTTTTGATGAGGTGGCGGTTGACAAGGCGAGTCACTATGCCTGCGAAGATGCCGATTTCACAGCACGCCTTCACCATGTGCTTTACCCGCAGGTGCAGGCTAGTGAGGCCTTGCAGCGCATTTACGAACTCGAGCTGACAGTCAGTGAAGTGCTGTTTATGATCGAGCGTGAGGGTGTTCGAATTGACCCTCAAGAGCTGCAGTCCCAGAGCCGTGAAATAGGGGAAAAGCTCTTGGAAATTGAAAAGCGTGCTTACGAAATGGCAGGGCAGCCATTTAATTTGAATTCGCCGAAACAGCTTGGAGAGATTCTTTTTAATCAGATGCAGCTACCGGTGGTGCGTAAAACAGCCAGTGGCGCCCCCTCAACTGACGAAGAAGTTTTAAGTAAACTCGCCCAAGACTACCCCTTGCCCAAGGTCTTGCTTCAGTACCGCGGACTGGCGAAACTAAAATCGACCTACACTGACAAATTACCCAAAATGATTAACCCAGCAACGGGCCGAGTGCATACGCATTACGCCCAAGCGGCTGTCATCACAGGCCGGTTGTCCTCGTCAGAGCCTAACTTACAGAACATTCCCATCCGAACCGAAGAAGGTCGACGCGTTAGAAAAGCGTTCATTGCTCGCCAAGCGGGTGGGCAAATTGTGTCTGCTGATTACTCGCAAATTGAGTTGCGTGTCATGGCACACGTGTCGGCTGATGACGGGTTGCTCAAGGCGTTTGCACAAGGTGAGGATATTCACAAGGCCACCGCTGCTGAAGTGTTTGGGGTGAGTGTGGATCAAGTCAATGCTGATCAGCGCCGTATGGCCAAAACCATCAACTTTGGCTTGATATATGGCATGGGCGCTCACGGACTGGCTGGTAACTTGGGGATTACACGAGAAGCCGCACAATCTTATATTGATCGATATTTTGCACGCTACCCAGGTGTTGCTCATTACATGGCAACCACAAAGGCTTTGGCGCATGAGCAGGGGTTTGTACAAACAGTTTTTGGTCGACGGCTTTGGTTAACCGACATTAATGCAGCCGGTGCCCGACGTGCGGGCGCCGAGCGAGCTGCGATCAATGCCCCGATGCAGGGTACAGCAGCTGACCTGATCAAGATGGCCATGGTGGCCACGCAACGATGGGTAGAAACTGAAAAACTCCGAAGTCGTCTGATCATGCAGGTACACGATGAATTGGTTCTCGATGTGGTGAGTGATGAGCTCGAATTAGTTTGCGAGAACTTGCCAAGGCTGATGTGTCAGGTGGCCGAGCTCAGTGTGCCTTTGCTCGCTGAAGTCGGTCAGGGTAGCAATTGGGAGCAGGCGCATTGAAAGAACGTTGTCACATGACATTTAAAGGAGTGAGAGATGACTGAAAACAAGAACACCCCCATCAAAACGCCGGTTAGTGGACTCAAGGTGGGAATGACTGAAGTGCCGGTGAACACGGAGAGCATGCCGGCCTATTATGCGATGCCAGAGCAGGCTGGACGTTTGCCGGTTGTTTTGGTGATCCAAGAGATTTTTGGGGTTCATGAGCACATTCAAGACATTTGCCGTCGTTTCGCGCAAGAGGGCTTTTTGGCGATCGCACCGGAATTGTATTTTCGGCAAGGTGATCCAGCCGCATTCAGTGAAGTCAGTGATATTGTTTCGAAAATTGTCAGTCAGGTGCCTGATGAACAAGTGCTACAAGATTTAGATGCTTGCTTGGTTTGGGCTGGTTTGCATGGCGGCAATTTGGCGCAAGTCTGCGTGACTGGGTTTTGTTGGGGCGGGAGAGTGACTTGGCGTTATGCCGAGCACCAGCCCATGGTCAATGCGGCGGTGGCTTGGTATGGGCGCCTGACGGCCGGTCACGGCCCAATCCATACGCGCCACCCCATTGATGTGGCTTCGACGCTACAAGCACCTGTACTGGGTCTTTATGGCGAAAAAGATGCGGGCATTCCTTTGTCGGATGTGAGGGCAATGCAAAAAGCGCTCACTCTGGGTAACGAGCATGCCCAGCGAAGCACAATTAGAGTCTATGAGGGGGCTGACCATGGGTTTTTTGCTGATTACCGACCCATGTACGAGCCAAAAGCGGCAAAGGATGCTTGGGTGAGATGTTTGGCTTGGATGCGTTCTAATCTGAAGCCTGGCTAATTAAAAAAGTCGCCAATGGCGACTTTTTTAAATTCACATTGATTGTAAAGCAGCGATTCGTTGCTCAATGGGCGGATGGGTGGCAAAAAGAGCCCCGATGCCTTTGCCGCCGCTGATGCCAGAAGCCTCGAAACTGCGGGGAAGCTCACCAGGTGTTAGATTGCCTAGCCGAGCCAAGGCCTTGATCATTGGCTCACGAGCCTGCATCAGCTTTGCGGATCCAGCATCTGCTCTAAATTCGCGCTGGCGAGAAAACCAAGCGACGATAATACTGGCGAGAATGCCGAAAATGATTTCGGAAATAATCACCGCCGCAAAATAGCCAATACCCAGACCGCGATCGTTCTTTAGAATCACGCGGTCCACAAAGTAACCAACGATTCGGGCGAAAAACACCACAAAAGTGTTCAGCACACCTTGGATAAGGGTCAGTGTCACCATGTCGCCATTGGCAATGTGAGCGACTTCGTGGCCCAAAACAGCGGCAACCTCTTCTTCGGTCATGCTCTCGAGCAGCCCAGTGGACACAGCCACAAGCGCATTATTTTTGAAGGCGCCCGTCGCAAAAGCGTTCGGTGGACCGTCATAGATGGCGACTTCAGGATGGCCGATTTCGGCTCGGTCAGCAAATTGATGCACAGTCTGTACCAGCCAGGCCTCACGAGCGTTGCCTGGTGATTGTGGGTCAATGACGCGGGCTTTGGTCGTGAACTTGGCAACCCATTTGCTGATCAACAAGGACAAGAATGCACCGCCGAAACCAATAATGGCTGAAAAAACCAGCAGCGTTTGAATGTCTAAGCCCTGTGGGGTTAAAAACCGGTTGGCACCTGTGATGTTTAAGATCACGCCCAGAACAATCAAAATGGCCAAATTTGTGGCCAGAAAAAGCATGATTCTCTTCATAGTGTTGGCTGATTCGCTGAGAGGTTATTTTTCAAAAACATGGGTTAAATCTTAGACGACAAAAAGACCATCAGGTTCAATTGTTTGAATTCAATTTAGGCGAATTTTACTGCGGTTGAGCATCAGCGCAGCAACCCAAATATCTCTTAGATATCCGCGCTGTTTGCTTAGGTTTTTGTTTGATTGATCAGGCCTTGGTACCACTCATGAAAATGTTGCATGCCATTTTCCATGGGTGATTGGTAGGGGCCCACCTCGATATCGCCACGCTCGTAAAGTGCTTTGCGGCCAGCGTCCATGCGTTCAGCGATTTCATCATCTTCAACAGCCGTCTCCATGTAGGCGGCTTGTTGCGCTTCTACAAACTCGCGCTCAAAGGATGCAATTTCCTCTGGATAGTAAAACTCAACAACATTAACCGTCTCTTGGGGCGAGATAGGGTGAAGCGTTGACAGCACAAGAACGTGAGGATAGAGCTCAATCATGTGAGTCGGATAGTAAGTGACCCAAATGGCACCGAAGTCAGGTGCTTGGCCTTGGCGAAAGGACATCAACTTGTCGTGCCACACGCGGTAGGCATCAGTGCCCGGTTCAGATAAGGCTTGGTGGACACCAACACGTTGCACGCTATGAAATGGTGCAAATTCCCACTCAAGGTCATCGCAGGTCACAAACTGTCCCAAACCAGGATGAAATGGCTCAACGTGGTAATCCTCCAAATAGACTTCAATGAAGGTTTTCCAGTTGTAGTGGCAGGGGTGGACCACCACGTGGTCGAGAACGTAGTCTGAAAAATCAAATTCTGGGCGCTTAAAAAGGCTGCCAAGGTCACGCAATGGGTCGCGCGGGCCTTCGAATAACAGGCCGTTGCAGCGCTGTAATGGGTAGCGCTGTAAATTCATGCACGGTTTTTCTGGAAAGTGAGGTGCGCCGAGCAGTTCGCCTTGGTTGGTGTAGGTCCAGCGGTGCAGGGGGCAAACAATATTACCGCCTGTTGCTTGGAGGTTTCCAGCCAAGTTGCCAGAGCCACCGACATTGCCTGTTTCGCCACCCAACATAATCGATTGCCGATGCCGGCAGACATTTGACAATAGCTCTATGCCATTGTTGCCGTTGACCAACACACGGCCATTTCCCTCTTGGGGCAGGGTACGCCAGTCACCGCTGTTGGGCACGCCCTTTTCATGACCCACATACTGACAAGACTGCCCAAAGATGAGCTTCTTCTCTAAAGACAGTATGTCTGAATCGAAATACTGTCTGGGTGAAAGTTGCGTGAAAGCGGGTGATAAGTGCGCTGTCTGACCCCTATCGGCCATGATTCCCTCCGCGGAGATAAAAAAAGCCAGGTTGGTAAACCATCTGGCGCGAAGAAAAATCGGAGCTTCCGATCATCTTTGCCCATTGTACCGCAACCAAGCGATAAGCCGGTTTCAACCCCAAGTCTTTCTACTACAATGGCTATTAACCGCCCTTAATTAACAATCTTTGGAGTTCGCGTTGGTGGCAAGCAAAAAAAAGTCGGATACGAAACCGGATGACCTGCCACAGGACTTCGAAGCCGCCATGATGCAGCTCGAAGACATTGTGACGCAAATGGAACGAGGCGAGATGTCACTAGAGGCTTCCTTGGACGCGTACCAACGGGGTGTGGCACTGACCCGTATATGCCAGGACCGACTGGCACGGGCTGAGCAAAAAGTTAAGGTGCTTTCAGAAGAATTGCTCAAGCCCTTTGAATTTGACGGTGATACCGAAAACGGTACTGCATTGTAATGAGTGGATCAGAGCGCCAGTTGAATTTTGAGCGTTGGCTAAGTGACCAAGCGAGCCGTGTCGAGAGCAATCTAGCGCACCTATTGCCAACCGATGATGATGAGCCTGGTCAGCTTCACGAGGCCATGCGCTGGGCGGCTTTGGGCGGTGGCAAGCGCATTAGGGCTTGCCTGTTGTTTGCCTCAGCCAGGGCTTGCCACCCCGCACCTGATGTTGTTTTGGATCGAGCGTTGGATTTAGCAGCCTCAGCGGTCGAGCTTATTCATGCGTATTCGTTGATTCATGACGATTTGCCGTGTATGGACGACGATGATATGCGGCGAGGCCGAGCGGCAACGCACATTCAGTTTGGCGAAGCAATGGCACTGTTAGCTGGTGATGCCATGCAACCGCTGGCTTTTGAGTGGATGTCAGAGATGCCCATCGCTCCGGCTTTAACAGTTCAGGCTACCCAATTACTGGCCCGTGCCATTGGCAGCAAAGGCATGGCTGGCGGGCAGGCCATTGACTTGCTAAGTATTGGTGTGCGGCTCAATGAAACAGATCTTGCCGCGATGCACAGTAAAAAAACCGGCGCTCTGTTAGGGGCCAGTGTTCAATTGGGAGCCATTGTTGCTGGTGCAGACTCTACACACCGAGAGGCTCTAAGGCGTTATGCTGATGCGCTTGGTCTAGCATTTCAGGTCGTGGACGATGTGCTCGATGTGACAGCGTCGACTGAAAAGCTCGGTAAAACGGCAGGTAAGGATCAAGAGCAGTCCAAAGCCACCTACGTCACCTTGTTAGGCTTGGAAAAGGCGCAAGCCTTGGCCCGAGAGCTTGAAGGTGTGGCTCACGAGGCTGTTAAGTCGTTTGGTGACAGCGGTCGCCACCTGGCGGATTTGGCAAGTTACGTGGTGCATAGAGAGCACTAAGGAATAAATAAGAATGTCTTACGGTCTTTTAGAGCAAATAAATGAACCCTCTGATTTGCGGTCAATGGAGCGGTCTAAATTAGGGCAAGTGGCCAAAGAGTTGCGTGCCTTTATTTTGAGCTCTGTGTCGCAGACTGGCGGCCATTTGTCGTCAAATTTAGGCACGGTTGAATTGACCGTGGCACTGCATTACATCTTTAACACGCCGCATGACCGAATCGTCTGGGACGTTGGCCACCAGTCCTATCCCCACAAAATTTTAACGGGCCGTCGAGACCAAATGGGGTCATTACGACAAGCCGGCGGCTTGTCTGGGTTTCCCAAGCGCAGCGAGTCTGAATACGACGCGTTTGGTACTGCGCACTCGTCGACCTCAATTTCGGCGGCATTGGGCATGGCAGTGGCATCACGCAATGCCGCCGTGTCGCGCCAACACATCGCCGTCATTGGAGACGGGGCCATGTCAGCGGGCATGGTGTTTGAGGCCATGAATAATGCGGGAGTAACCACTGGCATCAATTTATTGGTTATTCTGAATGATAACGACATGTCGATTTCGCCGCCAGTTGGCGCCATGAATCACTATTTGGCGCGGCTTTTGTCGGGCCAGTTCTACGCGGCAGCCAAAAATGTGGGACGTTCGGTTTTGCAACATGTCCCCCCAGTTCTTGAGTTTGCACGACGGTTCGAAGAGCACGCCAAGGGCATGATCATGCCGGCCACGCTATTTGAAGAGTTTGGGTTTAATTACGTCGGACCGATCGACGGCCATGACCTTGACGCCTTGATACCAACGCTTCAAAACTTACAGCAGCTCGGCGGATTACAGTTTTTGCATGTGGTCACCAAGAAAGGGCAGGGTTATAAGCTTGCCGAAGCCGACCCCATTCTTTATCACGGGCCGAGCAAGTTTGACCCCGCTGTGGGCATCCAGAAAAAAGCAGGTGCTGTAACTAAACTTACCTTTACCCAGGTTTTTAGTGATTGGCTCTGTGCCATGGGTGAGCAAGACTCTCGATTAGTCGCCATTACGCCAGCCATGCGCGAGGGTAGTGGATTGGTGGCGTTCGAGAAAAAATTCCCCACCCGCTACTTTGATGTCGGTATCGCTGAGCAGCATGCAGTGACTTTTGCTGCTGGACTGGCCTGTGAAGGTGAAAAACCCGTTGTGGCGATTTACTCGACGTTCTTGCAGCGTGGTTACGATCAGCTGATTCACGACGTTGCCCTGCAAAACCTAGACGTGACCTTTGCGCTAGATCGGGCAGGCTTGGTGGGTGCTGATGGCGCCACACATGCGGGCAACTATGACACTGCTTTTCTTCGTTGTGTGCCCAACATGGTAATTGCAACGCCTTCTGACGAAAACGAGACGCGACTGTTGCTCACGACCTGTTTTCAACACCCTGGCCCTGCTGCTGTGCGCTACCCAAGGGGAAGCGGAAAGGGCCAAGCGGTCAGTGAGTCGCTGACTGCGGTCGAGATTGGCCGTGGTGTTGTCCGTCGCGAAGGCAAAAAACTGGCCATTTTGGTGTTTGGTACCTTGTTGGCGGCTGCCGAGTCTGTGGCAGAGCGACTTGATTTGACATTGGTTGACATGCGTTTTGTCAAACCCATTGACCATGCGTTGATTAAATCGCTAGCACAATCTCATCAAGGCTTTGTGACCCTTGAGGAATCAAGCGTCATGGGCGGTGCCGGCAGCGCAGTCTGCGAGTCACTGAACGAAGCGGGGCTGACAGTGCCGACACTACAATTGGGTTTGCCTGATGTGTTTATTGATCATGGCGACCAAGCGAGTTTACTGGCGGGTGTCGGTCTTGATGAAAAGGGGATTGAACAAAGTATACGGGCCCGGTTTAAAGATTAGCCATGAGCGCTGTGAGCAAAGGGTCACTCCGTTTGTTGCAATTAATCGGCCGACGTGCCAAAATACAAGGCTATCCTTTTGTTAAGGACAACCCTGCTCGACGCTTCATCCCCCGACCAACGGGGTACGGCGCGGGCTAAGTTTGTCAAAGTTTGACAAACAACCATAGGAGTATTAACAGATGCGCCATTACGAAGTGGTGTTCATTGTGCACCCTGATCAAAGTGAGCAGGTTCCAGCAATGACAGAACGCTACCAAGCTCTCATCACCGGCAACGGTGGCAAAATTCACCGACTTGAAGACTGGGGCCGTCGTCAGCTGGCTTACCCCATCCAAAAACTTGTCAAAGCACATTACGTCTGCATGAACGTCGAATGTGACAACACCAGCCTAGCTGAACTCGAGCATTCATTTCGTTACAACGATGCTGTGTTGCGTCACCTAGTGATCAAAACCGCTGTTGTGCCAACAGGCCCATCGATCATGATGAAGTCTGTCGAGCGCGACGAAGCCCGCAAGGTTGCTACAGAAATGGCTGATTCGGCTGAATCGACTGAATCGACTGAATCGGCTGATTTATCTTCGCCGCAGCATCTTAGTAGCGATGAGTAAAAAAGGTTGATCGGATTTGAACAAGTCGGTTCTATCTGGGACAGTGGTCAATTCAGCCCCCCTTCGTTACACACCTGCTGGTGTGCCTGTCGTTGGGTTTGATCTTGATCATGAATCTGAAGTGATGGAATCCAATGTCAGCCGATTATTGAAATTTGAAATGGCGGTTGTGTTGATGGGTGATCTGGCTTTAATGAACAAGAATTTAAAACTTGGTCAGGCCATTGAAGTGGAGGGATTCATCGCGCCAGCGCGACAAAACTCACCGCGATTTAGATTGCACGCACAGCACTTACGCCTTATCTAAAACAACATTCTTAAAAGGTATTCGACATGGCATTCGCTGGTCGTAGTAAAGAGAAAAAGAAGTTCACGCAACAGAACCCATTGTTCAAGCGTCGCAAGTTTTGTCGTTTCTCGGCAGCTGGCGTGCAAGAAATTGATTACAAAGACTTGGACACATTGCGCGACTTTATCCAAGAGAATGGCAAAATCATTCCAGCACGTCTTACGGGCACAAAAGCGCGTTATCAGCGCCAGCTTGACTCAGCCATCAAGCGAGCGCGCTTTTTGGCTTTGTTGCCCTTCACCGACAACCACAGCTAACCCAGGGGCACATGATGCAAATTATTCTTCTTGAAAAAGTTGTCAATGTGGGCGACCTGGGTGAAGTCGTTCGTGTCAAAGACGGTTTTGCCAGAAACTTCCTGATCCCACAGAAAAAAGCACGTCGCGCCACCGAAAAGGCCCTTAAAGAGTTCGAAGAGCGTCGCGCTGAACTTGAGCGTTTGCAAGCTGAAAAGCTGGCCAAGGCTCAAGCTGTCGGTGAAAAGCTTAAAGACTATGTCTTGGTGATCTCACAAAAAGCTGGCGTTGACGGCCGTTTGTTTGGCTCAGTGACCAACATGGACATTGCGACGGCACTCACAGAAAAAGGTTTTGAGGGTGTCAACAAGTCTCAGATTCGTATGACTGAAGGTGCCATCAAGGTCATCGGTGATCATGGCTTGCAAGTGTCTTTGCATCCTGATGTGCTTTGCGATATTACCGTCAAAGTTGAGGGTGCACTCGGCTAAGTACACTGAGCCGGGTTTTTTAAATGGCACGGTTTACCGTGCCTTTTTTTTTAGGATGCCCATGACCTTGCTTTTTCGATCCGGTATGATTTAGTGATGAACCAACCGCCAGAAACAGACCTGCAGTACCTGCGGGTCCCTCCTCATTCAATTGAAGCCGAGCAGTCAGTGCTCGGTGGTTTGTTGCTGGATAATGCCACCTTTGAAAAAATCTCCGACCTTCTGGCAGAGGACGATTTCTATCGGCATGACCACCGAATCATCTGGCATCACATCACGCGCTTGATCAATTTGTCTCGTCCGGCCGATGTGGTCACCATCAACGAGTCGCTGACAAGCGTGGGTAAATCTGAGGAGGCCGGCGGGGTTCCTTACCTAAACGCGCTGGCTCACAACACGCCATCTGCAGCCAATATTCGACGCTACGCTGAGATCGTCCGTGAACGATCGATGCTACGTAAGTTGGTGGCTGTTGCTGACGACATTGCTGCAACCGCCTTTAACCCTCAGGGCAAAGAAGCCAGGCAGTTACTTGATGAAGCCGAATCGAGGGTTTTTAAGATTGCACAAGAGGGTGCGCGTTCCAGCCAAGGTTTTCAGGAAATACAGCCGTTACTGTCTCAGGTTGTTGAGCGAATCGATGAGCTGTATCACCGCGAAGGTGATACTGATGTCACCGGTATCCCCACCGGATTTGTTGATCTAGATCGCATGACCTCTGGCCTGCATCCTGGTGATTTGGCTATTGTGGCAGGACGCCCTTCGATGGGTAAAACGGCCTTTTCAATGAACATTGCCGAACACGTGGCGATCGAGCAGGGTCTACCCGTGGCTGTGTTCTCAATGGAGATGGGGGCGGTTCAACTGGCCATGCGCATGCTGGGCTCAGTCGGTATGTTGGACCAGCACCGCATGCGCACTGGCAAATTGCGGGCTGAGGATTGGCCGCGAGTCACCCATGCAGTGCAACGTATGCAGGACGCTCAGGTCTACATTGATGAAACGCCTGGGTTGACTGCCGTAGACCTAAGAGCTCGTGCCAGGCGACTGGCGCGTCAGTGCGGCAAACTGGGCTTGGTTGTGATTGATTACATCCAGCTGATGTCTTCTAGTGGACGTGCCGAAAACCGTGCCACAGAAATCTCAGATATCAGTCGCTCACTGAAGTCACTGGCCAAAGAGCTTGAGTGCCCCGTTGTCGCTTTGTCTCAGCTGAACCGTTCGCTTGAGCAGCGACCAAACAAGAGACCTATCATGAGCGATTTGCGTGAATCGGGCGCTATTGAACAGGATGCTGACTTGATTTTATTTATTTATCGCGATGAAGTTTATAACCCCGACTCGCCAGATAAGGGAACCGCGGAAATCATCATTGCCAAGCAGCGTAACGGTCCGATCGGCACCACACGGCTCACCTTCCAAGGCGAAAGCACAAGATTTCTGAACTTCACGGGTGGAACAGGCTACTGAGCAGCTTGTGCTGAGAGTTGGCGAGCAACTTCTATGGCTCGGGTTAATGAGTCAGGCGATGCGATACCGCGACCAGCAATATCAAATGCAGTGCCGTGATCAACGCTGGTTCGAACGAATGGCAAACCGACCGTAACGTTCACGCCTTCATCGATGCCTAGGTACTTCACCGGAATGAGACCTTGGTCGTGGTATTGGGCCACGACAATGTCAAACTCGCCATTTCGTGCCCTCGCGAATATGGTGTCACCAGACCAAGGCCCTGAGGCATTGATACCTCTTAGCTTTGCGGCCTCAATCGCAGGGCCAATGACGCGGCGTTCTTCATCGCCAAATTGACCGTTTTCGCCGGCATGTGGATTTAATCCCGCAACGGCAACACGTGGCTGGCTGATGCTGAGTTGCTGGCATGCGCGGTGAGCCAAATCAATGGCTTGTGCTTCTATTTCGGCTGTAATGAGCCCAGGCACTTTGGCCAATGGCTCGTGAATTGTGACCAACAGCACACGGATGGCACCATTGACCAGCATCATGGCGACGGGGATATCGCCGCAACGATGCGCCAGTATTTCGGTGTGGCCAGGAAACGCCACCCCAGCCAACTGGATGGCATGCTTATTCAAGGGGGCAGTGACAATGGCGCGTAGTTTTTTCGCCAAAGCATCGTCAATCGCGCGCTGCAGCGATTGATAGGCCGCCATGCCCGCTGTCGCACTGACCTCGCCAAGTGCAAGCGTGGGTGGCACTGCCTGGCAAGCCTCAATAACAGGTACAGAGCCTGGCTCAGTGGAAAGCGTGGCGCTTGGGTCGGCAATGATGGCGATCTTTACTTTTAGGTTCAATCGCACCGCCATTTGCTCAAGCCAGGCGGCATCGCCATAAACCACCGCATTCGATGTCAATCCTGCTTGAAAGCATTTCAGGATAATTTCAGGCCCGATACCCGCTGGATCGCCCATGGTTAAACCCAGCGGTGCTTGCGTCATTACAGGACATCCCCGGCGTAATCAGCCAGGCGAGAACGTTCGCCCCGCTGTAAGGTGATGTGGCCTGAGTGAGGCCAGCCTTTGAATCGATCCACTACAAACGTGAGTCCCGAGCTGCCTTCGGTTAAGTAAGGCGTGTCGATCTGGGCAATATTGCCCAAGCAAACCACTTTGGTGCCAGGGCCTGCTCGGGTGATGAGCGTTTTCATTTGCTTGGGCGTCAAGTTCTGCGCTTCATCGATGATAAGGTACTTGTTTAGAAACGTTCTGCCACGCATGAAATTCAGTGACTTCACCTTGATTCTGGATCGAATCAAATCCATGGTTGCGGCTCGGCCCCAATCATTACTGCCAGTGCCAGCGTCCGCATCGCTCATATTCAAGACATCGAGGTTGTCTTCCAAAGCGCCCATCCAAGGCAGCATCTTTTCTTCTTCGGTACCTGGAAGAAAGCCGATGTCTTCGCCAACAGAGACGGTTACTCGCGTCATGATGATTTCGGTATAGCGTTTGGTTTCAAGCACTTGGGTTAATCCAGCGGCGAGCGTCAGTAAGGTTTTACCGGTACCTGCTTGACCCAAAAGCGACACAAAATCGCAATCGGGATCCATCAACAGGTTGAGTGCAAAATTTTGTTCACGGTTCCTAGCGGTCACACCCCAAACATTGTTTTTGGCGTGCGTATAGTCTCTAAGGGTCGCCAAAACCGCTGTTTTTCCACTGACTTCTCGCACCTGCGCATATAAGGGCAGGGCGCCTTCAAAATAGACGAACTGATTGACCATAAACTGATGGCAAAGTGGACCGTGAATGCGATAGAAAGTGATGCCACCTTGTTGCCAAGACTCAACGTCCTTGCCGTGCCGCTGCCAAAAGTCTTCAGGTAGCGACATGATGCCGGTGTATAGAAGGTCGGAGTCTTCTAAAACATGGTCATTGAAATAGTCTTCCGCTGGTAACCCCAATGCACGGGCTTTAAGCCGCATGTTGATGTCTTTAGACACCAACACCACTTCTCTGGCATCGTGACGTTCATGCAGGGCTTTAACCACTCCCAGAATCTGATTGTCCGCTTTGCCCACGGGTAACTCGAGTGGCAACTCGCTAGATAGGGTGGTGGTCTGGAAAAACAGCTTACCGCTGGCGTCCTTGTTACCTAATTTACTGAGAACCACGCCAGTTTCAATAACTTCAGAATTCTCGACCAGGGCGTCAAGCGAGCGGCTGACTTGACGCGCATTGCGAGCCACTTCTGACATCCCTTTTTTATGATGGTCTAGCTCTTCGAGCGTCATCATCGGCAAAAAGACGTCATGTTCTTCAAACCGGAACAGGCTCGACGGGTCATGTAAGAGAACATTGGTGTCGAGCACGAAGATTTTCGTTTTGGTGCTGCCAGCACGGCGGCTCGAGGCGCCAGTGCGCGCGGCATGTTGATTGGCGGCTTTCTTTTTGGTGGATTTCGGTGACGGTTCGTTCAATCGTGCGGCTGGCAATCGAGCCACGGTGGCTGTTTTTGATGGGGATCCAGGAACAGTGCCAACGGGTAGGGCGGCTGTCGCTGGCGCAGATGACTCGGCTTTTAAACCGGGTAAAGCGGGTTGAAGCGTTTTTGGAGCTGCGTTGACGACAGGCTTTGCGGGCTCAATGCTATCAAGGTCTAGGACAGTGGCAAGTCTTGAGGGCAGCTTGGGTAACGGCATAAGGGCACATCTCCAGGTTGATTAAGTCAAACAGCACATTGAAAAATGACAAGCATATCGCCACGACGGATTCAAGTCGCTTAACGCACGCCGATCAAAGGGCTCGCGCTGCCTCTAGGACTTCTTGAACATGACCGGGTACTTTAACGCCGCGCCAAGCACGCACGACAACGCCGTTGCCGTCAATTAAGAATGTGCTGCGTTCAATACCCATCACCTTTCGACCATACATATTTTTTTCTTTGATAACACCGAAAGATTCGCACAGAGTTGATTCGGTATCAGCAATCAAAGGAAAATTAAGACCTAGTTTTTTGCTGAAGCTGTCGTGAGACTTCAGGCTGTCGCGAGAAACCCCCACGACATAGCAACCGGCTTGGCGGAACAATTCGTGGTTATCACGAAAGCCCTCGGTTTCAGTGGTGCAACCCGGGGTATTGTCTTTTGGGTAGAAAAAGATAACCAGTTTATGCCCTTTGGTGTCACTCAGTTTGATGGAACCAGCCGTGCTGGTTGCTTCAAACGTAGGGGCTTGGTCGCCGGTGCTTGGAATGGTCATGCTAATGGGTCTCCGTCAGTAAGGCAACAATCACTTGACGGCCTTCGGCCATCAAGATGTTGTAAGTTCTTGCGGCAGCTTGTGTTGACATACATTCAACGCCAATGCCTGCACGCATCAAGGGGCGTAAGATTTCGTGGCTCAATAAAATTTGCTTGTTTCCCGTGCCCACTAACAAAACTTCGGGCCTATTGGGGTCAAGGGTTGGACTGTCATCGTTGGCATCTAAAAACGCCATCGGATCTTGTTGTTGCGGCGCAATCGCGCAAGCTTGCAGCAGCAAATGGGTCGAAATGTCGGTGGGTGCGTTGGCGGGCCAGGCGCGAACCTCACCAGTGGGGCCAAAGGCAATGGCTGTTTCAAAACGAACCTCGTTGATATCAATGAAACCGGGCCCGTAGGCGGTGACTGTGTTTAGGCTCGGATTTCTGTCGGAATGCAACTTCAAGCTAGGCTCCCACGATTTGTTCTGATGATACATGACCTAAAAGTACTGTTTATTGCTGTCGTTAATCGGTTGTTGCGTCGGTGTGACGTCTAACTGGTTTAGTGTCTAAGATTTGCTCATTCCAAAGCGATGCGCTAGATTAGAGGGTTTTCCCAGTTAACATTCGTAAACAATCGATCCAAACCATGCCATGTCAAGGGTTTGGGCGTTTTGCGCTGAGCATTTGCCCTTGGGTGAAACCAGCAAAGACGAAGCAAGTATTTCTTAACCCATGCTTTTTACCTGTTTTTCATCAGGACAGACATGAAGACCTTTACCCGTATAGACAGACTGCCACCCTACGTTTTTAACATCACCGGCGAGTTAAAAATGGCTGCCCGGCGCAGAGGCGAGGACATTATTGACATGTCGATGGGTAATCCTGATGGCGCCACGCCCGATCCGATTGTCGACAAGTTAATTGAATCAGCCAGTCGACCAACGACGCATGGTTACTCGGTGTCTAAAGGTATACCTCGTTTACGTAAGGCGATCACTGACTGGTATGAGAGACGTTATGCGGTTTCTTTTGATCCTGATTCTGAGGCGATTGTGACCATCGGCTCTAAAGAGGGGCTGGCTCACTTGATGCTTGCCACCTTGGACGCAGGTGACACGGTGTTAGTACCTAACCCGAGCTACCCTATTCACATCTATGGCGCGGTGATTGCTGGGGCCAATATTCGGTCCGTTCGCATGACGCCCGGTGTTGACTTCTTTGAAGAGCTTGAGCGTGCCGTTAGTGAGTCAATTCCCAAGCCCAAGATGATGGTGTTGGGGTTCCCGAGCAATCCCACCGCGCAATGCGTGGATTTGGCTTTCTTTGAGCGTGTTATCGCGTTGGCTAAGCAGCATGACATTTTGGTGGTGCACGATTTGGCCTACGCTGATATCTGCTTTGATGGGTATCAAGCACCATCAATCATGCAAGTGCCTGGCGCGCGCGACGTGGCCGTCGAATTTTTCACCATGAGTAAGAGCTACAACATGGCGGGATGGCGCATTGGTTTTATGGTGGGTAACAAAGAGCTGGTCAATGCCTTGGCACGTATTAAAAGTTATCACGACTACGGTACATTTACGCCACTGCAGGTCGCAGCCATCGCTGCGCTCGATGGACCACAAGACAGTGTTAAAGAAATTGTGGCGAAATATCAGCGTCGACGCGACGTGTTGGCCAAAGGGTTGCAAGAAGCCGGTTGGGACGTTGAGGTGCCTAAAGCATCAATGTACATCTGGGCGCATATTCCACCGGCTTATCGTGCCATGGGTTCTCTTGAGTTTTCAAAGCACGTTTTGTCTTCCGCTAAGGTAGCGGTTTCACCGGGTATCGGATTTGGCGATCAAGGTGACGAATACGTTCGCTTTGCATTAATTGAGAACGAGCAGCGCACCCGCCAAGCGGTCCGTGGGATCAAAGAAATGTTTCGCAAGGACGGATTGCTCTAATGAAGTCAATGAAAGTGGGTTTGTTGGGTTTGGGTGTGGTCGGTGGTGGCACGTGGAACGTATTGCGACGTAATGCCCAAGAGATTACCCGTCGGGCAGGGCGACAAATTGAAGTGGTTTGTGTTGCCGTGCGCGATGTGGCCAAGGCCCGGGCACGAATCGGTGAGGATGTGTGCATCACGGATGATCCCTACGAAATCGTAAATGATCCAAACATCGATATTGTGGTTGAGTTAATCGGTGGCATCACGACAGCCAAAGCGTTAGTCATGCTTGCCATTGAAAATGGCAAGCATGTGGTGACGGCCAACAAGGCGTTGTTAGCCACACATGGCACAGAAATATTTGAAGCCGCATCTGCCAAAGGCGTGATGGTGGCTTTTGAAGGTGCTGTTGCTGGCGGTATCCCGATTATTAAGGCCATACGCGAAGGATTAACGGCCAATCGCATTGAGTGGGTTGCTGGCATTATTAACGGCACGACCAATTACATCCTGACCGAAATGCGTAGTCGCGGTTTGTCGTTTGAGCAAGCACTGGCCCAGGCACAACACCTCGGCTACGCCGAGGCCGATCCAACGGCTGACGTACAAGGCATTGATGCGGCTCAGAAACTGACACTGCTGGCCTCCATGGCTTTTGGGATACCGGTGCAATTATCGCGCGCCTATGTTGAGGGCATTACTGAGTTAAATGCTGTGGACATTGCGCAAGCTGAGCAGTTGGGCTATCGCATCAAGTTGCTGGGTATCACGCGCCGTCGCGCCGAAGGCATCGAGTTGCGCGTGCACCCAACGTTGGTGCCGGCGAATTCAATCTTGGCTAATGTCGAAGACGCCATGAATGCTGTTTTGGTCAGTGGTGATGCAGTGGGTCAGACGCTTTACTACGGCAAGGGTGCTGGTGAAGAGCCGACAGCCTCGGCGGTGGTGGCGGATCTGGTTGACGTGACCCGACTGCACACGGCTGATCCGGGTCACCGTGTGCCCCACTTGGCATTTCAACCCGAATCGGTGGTCGATATTCCTGTTTTGCCAATTGACGAAGTACGTTGCGCGTATTACTTGCGACTGTCTGTTAATGACCAGCCGGGTGTGTTGGCTGAAATTGCGAAAGAACTGTCGAATGCTGGCATATCGATTGGCTCAATGGTGCAACAACCGCCTGATCAAGGCGAGGCGTCTTTGACCTTTTTGACCCATCAAGCACTTGAGAAAAATATCAACCAAGCCATGCTTGCCATCGAAGCGCTTCCGTTCATGCGCTCTAAAATTACCCGTCTGCGAGTGGAAGAGTTCTGATGCTTTACGTTTCAACCCGAGGAGGGATGCCTGCCCAGCCATTTTGCGACGTCCTATTAGAGGGATTGGCGCCTGATGGCGGGTTGGCTGTGCCGCAATCATTACCTTCAATATCGTCCAGTCAATTGGAAGCGTGGCGCAAGCTGAGCTATCCAGAGCTCGCTGCTTGCGTGTTGGGCTGCTTTGCGACTGACATAGCGCCCGAGCTGTTGGGTCAGATGACGGCTCAAGCCTACACCCCAGAAAAATTCAGCAGCGCTGATATCGTTGCCGTTAGACCATTAAGCGACGGTATGAGCCTATTGTCTGTTTCTGAAGGGCCAACGTTGGCATTCAAAGACATGGCCATGCAGTTTCTTGGTCAGGTTTTCCCCCACGTTTTGCAGCAGCGCGGTGCAACCTTAAACATCCTGGGTGCCACGTCAGGAGACACAGGCTCAGCGGCCGAGTACGCCATGAAAGGCAAAGCAGCGGTGTCGGTTTTTATGTTGTCGCCTCATGGGCGTATGAGTGAGTTTCAGCGCGCTCAAATGTATTCGTTACAAGACACCAACATCCACAACATTGCGGTGCGTGGCGTGTTTGATGAGGCCCAAGACATCGTGAAGGCTTTGGCGGGTGACCTGCCTTTTAAAGAAAAGTACCGGCTTGGTGCGGTTAACTCCATTAACTGGGCTCGCATTGCCGCTCAAGTGGTGTATTACTTTTGGGGTTGGTTACGCGCGACCACAGGGCCTGGTCAACAAGTATCTTTTGCAGTGCCTTCGGGCAATTTTGGCAACATCTTGTCAGGTCATATGGCTAGGCGCATGGGCTTGCCAATTCGTCGTTTGGTGCTCGCAACCAATGAGAATAACGTTTTGGAAGAGTTTTTCCACACAGGGATCTATCGGCCTCGCAAACCGGCCCAAACGCACGTGACCTCGAGTCCATCAATGGACATTTCGCGCGCCTCGAATTTTGAGCGGTTTGTGTTTGATTTGTTTGACGGCGATAGTGTGCAAGTTGCCAAACTCTGGAAAGCCTTGGGCTCAGAGGGCTACTTTGACTTGTCTAGCCACCTGTCCGAGTTTGAGTCCAAGTATGGCTTTGTGGCTGGTGTCAGTAATCACGAGAACCGACTCGCGACCATCCGTCGTGTGTTTGACGAAACTGGGAATTTGATCGATCCCCATACCGCCGATGGCGTCAAAGTGGCCAAGCCTTTTGTTGAACCTGACATACCGATGTTGGTGCTTGAAACCGCATTACCGGCTAAGTTTTCTGAGACGATTGAAGAGGCGCTCGGTCGACCAGTGCCCATGCCTTATGGCCTAGAAGACCTACTCGGAAGACCTCAAAAATTCACCACATTGCCCTGCAACGTCGCTAGTGTGCGCGACTACATCATTGAGCATGCCACCATATCTTAATTGGGAGAGGCCACAAGATGATTGCCTTTACGCTAACTAACTTCGTGGCGATTGGGGTGGGTGCCGCTTTTGGTGCTTGGTCACGCTGGGGCCTAGGTATTTGGCTTAATGCTGGCCCAGATCGATTTCCATTGGGTACGTTTGTGGCTAACCTGGGTGGCTCATACCTCATTGGCTTGGCAGTTGCATGGACATTGTTCAATCCCGACTGGCCAACACCCCTTCGGTTAATGCTAGTGACCGGTTTGTTGGGGGCGCTGACAACATTTTCCACATTCTCGGCCGAGACGGTGACATTTTTTCATGAAGGGCGCTGGGGTCTTGGTTTGACTTATGCGGGCTTAAGCTTGGTTGGCTGTTTGCTGATGACGGCCTTGGGTTGGTGGACTCTGACCGCCTTTCGCGCATAGGCGCTTAAAGGGCTTAAGCGCAAAACGCTTCGGGCTTAGCGGTTCGTTTTACCCAGCTGTGCCAACAAACAATCTGTCGCTGAGATGCCGCTACGAACGGCCCCTTCCAGTACGCTCGGGTAGCCGGTGTCAGTCCAATCGCCTGCTAGGACAATACCCTGCCAAGCTAAGGCATTGCGCGGTCGTAATTGATGGGGTGTGGCGGCAAAGGTGGCTCTTTTTTCATGAAAGCTGCGGCTGGCGACAATACCAATGGGGGTGTGTCTGCCGAGTTCGCCAGTCAATTGAGACATCAGAGATAACGCCAAGTCCTGTTGTGGCATGGAAAGCACAGCTTGGGAGTCACTGATCACAAAGGCCAAGCGACCATTCTCTGTCGCTGATAGCGGCTGGCATCGATTGCGATCGAAAACCCATTGGCCCGGTGCTGTGCTTGCGCTCGACCCGTGGCCATGACGCATCATCAAGAGAGGCTCTTCGAGCCCAAAAGGCGCGTCTAGCGCCACGTAACAGGTGGTAATTGGGCGATACTCAAATCCACCCAATACGTCAAACAAGTGGGGGTCAGATTGCTGATTTGACTGGTCGAACAAGCGCGTAACACCGTGGGCAGGAATGGCTATTACACAACCCTCGAAAACCTGGTCATCGACGCGAACGCCCTTCTCAAGCGGTGTGACTGCTCGAACGGTATGCCCAAATTGGGTCGAGACTTTTGGGCAGACATGTTCGGGCCAAAGGCCTGTTAAATCCAATGCCGGTACCAACAGATCCGTTGCGTTGTCGAGTTGGCTTAAAAGGGCATCGAAGATAATGCGCTGAAATAACCAAGCGCTGGCTTGGTCAATGTCAGTGTTTAGCGTGGCCAGGCAGAGCGGTTCCCAAAGAAACGCAATTAGGCGCTCGGATTGGCGATGCTGTTTTAACCAGCGCGTGACCGTTTGTTCATCACCATCCACGCCATTGGCAGACTTTAAGTGGCGCAGCAGCTGAGTCGCAAGCCATTTGTCCTTCAGCGTGAAACCTTTCGCGAGCCAAAGCGTTAGGGCTTGCTTGAGCCACAAAGGGCCAAAGTCTGGGGCGCTCATTCGGAACTGGCCGTCAGTTGAGCTCAACCGCAAAGGTAGGCGTGTAAAGGCTTTCTCCCACACAGACTTTGGAACATCGCGCGCCATGAGTCTGAGGGTTTCTTGATAGGCGCCTAGTAGCAGGTGTTGGCCATTGTCGATCATGCCAAGTGCGGGGTCGAACACTTGTCGGGCTCGTCCACCAGGCGTGTGTGATGATTCAAACAGCGTGACTCGACAGCCTCGGTTGGACAGTTCGCTGGCAGCGGCCAAGCCGGCCCATCCGGCACCAATGACCGCGATTTTTGGTTTCGTCGCTTCAGTAATTGGATTCAAAACGTTTCAACTGATTTAAAACAGGTTTGGCGCCGCCAACCCAATTTCGCCATGCCAACCACAGTTTGCGCACTGGAGTCAGGCTAATACGTTGATCCAAAACCTTCCATTGATCAGCTTCAATCTCATCGAGTAGCGTGGCATAAATGGCGGCCATCATCAGGCCAGGCCGTTGGCTGCGGCGATCCGTTTCGGGCAGGTGATCGGCCGCTTGGCGGTAAAGTGCTCGTGCGCGTTGTGCCTGGTAGGCCATCAGTTGGGCAAACTCGGGTGTGTATGACCCTGACAAAATATCTGCCGCTTTTACGTTGAAATTTTGCAGGTCGCTGACGGGTAGATAGATGCGACCGCGTCGCGCATCTTCACCAACATCACGAATAATGTTGGTCATTTGGAAGGCTAGGCCAAGTTTGGTGGCATATGCCATGGTGTTTGGATCTTGGTAGCCAAAGATGCCGGCCGATAGTTCACCGACAACACCAGCAGCATGCCAGCAATACTTTTCTAGGCCAGGCCAGTCTAAGTAACGGGTCTGATTCAAGTCCATTTCCATGCCATCGATGACCGCATGAAGACGTGCCGACTCTATTTTGCAATCTGACAAGCAAGGCAAAAGGGCTTTGGTTACTGGGTGGTTTGGCGAGCCAGCAAAAAGCTGTTCGACTTCGTTATGCCACCAAGCCAGTTTGGTTCGTGCAATGGAGACATCTGTGCAGTCATCGACGATATCGTCGACCTCACGACAGAAAGCGTACATGGCCGTAATCGCCCGTCGCCGAGGCGGCGGTAAAAACAAAAAGGCATAGTAGAAGCTTGACCCACTTCGGGCTGCTTTGTCTTGGCAGTATTGATCAGGTGTCATGGTCTAGATTGATCGCCAAATGAGTCGGGCCCAGTCTGCTTTGTTGAGTGTGGGGCGGTGGCGGAAAACATCAAAATCGACCGCCTCTATTTTTTCAAGTATTCGAAGTCCGCCCTGAATAATAAGCCGCATTTCCCAGGCGGCGCGACCACGCAGCCGGCGACCGAGCGGCGCACCCTGCTGCATGAGGTCTCGGCAAATCTGAACCTGATCCTGCATGAGGCGGCGCCATGCACTGTCGCAACGCTGTTGAGCAAAGTGAGCAAGCGTGACACCGTTGGCCTCGATAGATTGCTTGGATAAATATATACGCTCTTTTTTAAAGTCGATGGCGATGTCTTGCAAGAAATTGATCCTTTGTAGCGCGGTACAAATCGCATCAGATTGGTCATGACTGAGTGCGTCGTTTTTTTGAAACAGAATCAGCATTAAGCGGCCCACAGGGTTTGCTGACCTTCTGCAGTAGTCATTAAGGCTTTGTTCTGTTTGGTAGCGCTTGGTCGTGATGTCTTGTTCAAATGCCGACAAAAGATCTGAAAAGGGGGTGAGCGGTAAGCTGTGCTTGATGATCGTGGCAGCAAGGGGAACAAAGATGGGGTCGAGCTTGGTGTCGCCCACACTTTTGAGGTGAGGGTTTTCGCCGATGGTGTGTAGGGCTTGCCGGTATTGGGTTAACGACCTTAGGCGCTCACTCGGTAGCGAATCGCCTTCGTCTGCAATGTCATCGGCCGAGCGTGCAAAACGGTACAAGTTGACCACGTCGGTGCGAATCGACGCCGGCAAAAGAACCGAAGCAACTGGGAAGTTTTCGTAGTGGTTGACGGCCATTCGTTTTTGAGTCGTTTTAATCAAAGATTCAATAACCATTGTAATGAGGGCTGACGTTGAATCATCCTAAGCATTTTAGCGGTGCGGGAATTAAGCTTGCGGTAGACTTTGTCTTGCTTATTAACACCCACTTTTGTGTATAGCCGCTAACATGCCTCGTCCCATTTGTGCCACCATCAATTGCGCTGCTTTGTCTGAAAACCTTGCTTCAGTTAAGCAACTCTTGTCTCGGGTGCAGACTGAAGGTCAAACACCCCCAAAAACTTGGGCCGTGGTCAAAGCCGATGCATACGGCCACACCATCGAGGCCGCTTTTGTTGGTTTTGCTGCTGCCGACGGTTTGGCGCTTCTCGATTTCGAAGAGGCTGCGCGAGCCCGTCAGTTGGGCTGGGTCAAGCCGATTTTGATGCTTGAGGGCGCTTTTGACCGTAGTGACATACCGGTGGCGCAGGCTTTTGGACTGACGCTTGTTATTCACGAGGCAAGGCAACTGGCATGGCTGGCTGAGGTTCCTTTATCGGAACCCTTAAATGTTTACCTCAAAATGAACACCGGCATGCATCGCTTGGGGTTTGAGCCTGGCGACTATCGTGACGCGTTTGAGTCTTTGCAAGGCTTGGCCCGTGCTGGAAAGGTTCACGAGATCACCCACATGACTCATTTTGCTTACGCTGAGCGTGCCGACGGGATTGAAGCGCCAATGGCTCGTTTCGTAGAAGCGGTTGAGGGTCTGCCTGGCAATTGGTGTGTGAGTAACTCAGCGGCAACCTTGGCGCACAGCGCAGCCTTTGCATTGCGTTGGGCGCCTGCGGGCATAACAGTCTGGGTACGACCAGGCATTTGTCTTTACGGTGGGTCACCGCTGGCAAAACAAAATGCTGCTGACTTGGGGTTACGCAGTGCCATGACGCTTCGGTCTGAACTAATCAGCATTCGGCAGGTTCGTGCGGGCGAGGGCGTGGGTTATGGCCATACTTTTGTGGCACCCAAGGACATGCGAGTTGGGGTCGTGGCCTGTGGATATGCCGATGGTTATCCGCGTCATGCGCCAACTGGCACGCCAGTCGGCATAGACGGCACGCATGCCACCCTAATTGGCCGCGTTTCGATGGACATGATCACGGTGGACTTGAGCGATCACCCGCAGGCTCAGGTTGGCGATGTGGTGGTATTGTGGGGGGATGGCGGCCCCACGGCTGATGAGGTGGCGCGATGTGCGGGCACCATCAGTTACGAATTGTTAACAGCGGTTACGCCGAGGGTTCCTCGACGTTTCATTTAACCTCGGTAATTTATGTCCAAAGTCAAAACCCGCTATGTGTGTCAATCGTGTGGCACGGTGAGCCCTAAGTGGCTTGGGCAATGCTCGGGTTGCCAAGCCTGGAACACGTTGGAAGAAACCCGTGACGAGCCTGTCGAGACATCACCAAGTCGCTTTACGCCTCTGGCCGGAAGCGCTGAAATACAGCGATTGTCTGACGTTCAAGCCCAAGAAATGCCGCGGTTGCCCACTGGTGTGGCTGAGTTTGATCGTGTGCTCGGTGGCGGCCTGGTGGCGGGTGCTGTGGTCTTGATTGGGGGCGATCCGGGTATTGGTAAGTCCACTTTGTTACTTCAAGCGTTGGCGCACATGTCGCAAAGTGCACGAGTTTTGTACGTAACAGGTGAGGAGTCTGCGCAACAGGTGGCTTTAAGAGCTAAGCGACTTGAGTTAAGTGGCAGTGATGTTGATTTGTTGCCCGAAATACGGGTTGAGGTCATCGAATCACACTTGATCAGTCGGGCGCCGGCTGTTGCGGTAATCGATTCGATCCAAACCATCTATTCGAGCGCGTTGTCTTCAGCGCCAGGGTCGGTGTCTCAAGTGCGTGAATGCGCAGCCCAGCTAACCCGTTTGGCCAAGCAAACGGGCATCCCGATGGTTTTGATTGGGCATGTTACAAAAGACGGCGCTTTGGCTGGTCCGAGGGTTTTAGAGCACATGGTTGACACGGTGCTTTACTTTGAAGGCGACACCCACTCGTCATTTCGCTTGGTTCGTGCGATTAAAAATCGTTTTGGAGCGGTCAACGAGCTCGGTGTTTTTGCGATGACCGATCGAGGCTTAAAGGGAGTGGCGAACCCTTCGGCATTATTCTTGTCACAACACCAACAACAAGTCGCGGGTTCTTGCGTGATGGCAACGCAAGAAGGCTCGAGGCCTTTGCTTGTTGAGGTGCAGGCTTTGGTTGATGCTGCTCATGTTCCAAATCCTCGTCGATTGGCGCTAGGATTAGAAGGCCATCGTTTGGCCATGTTGCTAGCGGTCTTGCATCGGCATGCAGGCGTGAGCACGTCAGACCAAGACGTGTTTGTGAATGCGGTAGGGGGGGTTCGTATTGGTGAGCCAGCGGCTGATTTGCCGATTTTATTGGCAATTCTGTCTTCACTACGCGACCGACCGCTACCGGTTGGGTTAGTGGCTTTTGGTGAAGTGGGTCTGGCCGGTGAGGTCAGACCGGCACCACGTGGTCAAGAACGATTGAAAGAGGCGGCAAAGCTGGGGTTTTCGATGGCCATTATTCCAGCAGCCAATGCGCCAAAGCATGGCATTGAAGGGTTAAAGATTTTGCCAATTCACCGGTTGCAGGATGCGATCGACGCCATAAGAGCTGTTTAAAAAGGATCAGTAATGCCGTCAGGGGTTCTTGGTTTTGCGATAAAACAAACTTGGCGCGATTTGCGCGCGGGTGACCTTAGGCTTTTGGTGTTGGCCGTAATTGTGGCGGTGGCAGCCATTAGCAGCGTCGGCTTTTTGTCCGATAGGGTGTCAAGGGCGCTTGAGCGTGACGCCTCTCGGATGCTGGGTGCGGATTTGGTGGTGCAGACACCGGGTAGTGCCCCGCAAAGCTGGCTCGATAAAGCCAAGCAGGACGGTTTGCAGGCTGTACGAACTTGGCGTTTCCCCTCAATGGTAGGTAGTAGCGAGGTCGGCCTTCAATTGGCGGCCATCAAAGCGGTTGAGGATGGTTACCCGCTACGTGGTGAAATGCGAACAGCCCCCGATGTGTTTTCGCTGGATGAACCCATCAAAGCGTCTCCCAAAGTGGGTTCGGCTTGGGTTGACCCCCAGCTACTGGCGCTCACGGGGTTAGCCGTCGGCGATAAGCTGCAAGTGGGTGAAGCCAATTTGATCATCAGTCGGGTGATCACCTACGAACCGGATCGTGGCATGCAGTTTGTCAACGTCGCGCCCCGCGTCATGATACGAGCCGAAGACCTCCTAACATCGGGCCTCTTGGGGCCAGGCAGCCGGGTAACTCACGCGCTTTTGGTGGCTGGTGACGAATCTGTGACTGCCGATTACAGAAAGTGGCTTGAGCCGCAATTGAATCAGGCGCAGCAGATCTTGTCCGTGTCTGAGGGTCGGCCTGAAATCATGCGCACACTCGATCGGGCCAATGAGTTCTTAACGTTAGTGGTGATGATAGCTGTCTTGATTGCTGCAGTTGCCATTGCACTCGGTGCACGCCGCTTTAGTCAGCGTCAGCAACAAGGTATCGCGGTAATGAGATGTTTTGGGGCAACGCAAGGCACCATCACCAAGCTCTTGAGTGTGGAATTTATTTTGGTGGCCCTGATCGGCTCTTTTATCGGTTTGCTGCTCGGCTGGGCCGCGCAGCTTGGTCTTGCCAGTGTGATGCAAGGCTTGATTGCCGAAGAGTTGCCGGGTGTGGGCTGGCAGCCCGCTGCCCAAGGACTTTATGCTGGTTTTTGGTTGCTCTTGGCCTTTGCTTTGCCACCGCTGCAGTCACTGCGTCAGATTTCCGCAGCGCAGATTTTGCGCCAAGAAGTGCCGGCCTTCCCACTACATAGTCTCGCGGGCTATTTGGTCGCCTTTTTGGGGTTTGCTGTCCTTATGTGGTGGATAGCCGGCAACCCAAAGTACGGCTTTGGTTTGGCGGCAGGCTTTGTGTTGGCCGCCATTATCTTCGGGCTGATGTCGCTACTGGTTTTGAAGTTGGTTGACGTGATTCGCCATCGCCTGACGCATCGGCCCACCTGGCGTTTTGCGCTGGCGGGGCTTGTTCGGCGCAAGTCCTCGTCGATTGCGCAGATCAGCGCCTTGGCCGTGGGTATGATGGCGATTTTGTTGTTGACCATTGTCCGCACCGATTTACTGGATGGATGGCAGCAAACGTTGCCTCCTGATGCGCCCAATCGCTTCTTAATCAATATTCAGCCTGACCAGGTTGATCCTGTCAGAGAAGCATTACTAGCCGCTGACCTCGGTGAACTGAGTTTTTACCCAATGATTCGCGGTCGGGTCGTGGCGATAAACGATAAATCAATTTCAGTCGATGACTTTGAATCCCCGAGGACCCAACGCTTGCTGCAGCGTGACTTTAATTTGTCTTACGCACCAACCCTCGACGGCAATGGGGAGATGGTGGCAGGCCGAGCAATTGATCCTGAAGCATTAGAGGTTTCGATGGAGACTGACGTGGCGGGATTGTTGGGCTTGTCAATTGGTGACCAAATTACTTTTGAGGTGGCTGGTGAGCCCGTGGCAGTAACCGTCACCAGCCTTCGTAAAGTAGACTGGGATAGTATGCAGCCCAATTTTTTTGCCCTGTTAAGTCCCAAAGCACTTGTTGATGAACCGCAAACCTTCATTACATCGCTATACCTTCCTGTTGAAAAATCGGCTGTGACCCAAACACTGATCAAACAGTTTCCAAACCTAACGGTCTTCGATGTGGGCGCGATGATTGCGCAATTGCAATCGGTTCTCGATCGGGTGTCGGTTGCGATTCAGGCATTGTTTGGCTTTGCCATTTTGGCGGGTGTCGTGGTTCTGGCTGCCGCGTTGAGCGCAAGCCGCGACGAGCGGGTAAGGGAGTCGGCGTTACTCAGGGCGCTCGGGGCAACCAATCAACAACTGAGCCGCGCTCAGCGTATTGAGTTGCTGATGATTGGTGCCTTAGCAGGATTGATGGCGGCAGCTGGCGCCACCTTGGCGGCTTGGGGGCTTTCAGTCTGGGTGTTTCAATTTGCCATGCAATGGTCGCTCACCCCTTGGATACTTGGGCTGGTAGTTTGCATGCCTGGCGCCTGGCTGGCCGGCTCGGTGGTGTTGCGCGGCGTGCTTCGAACGCCGCCCTTGCTGATTTTGAGAAACGAATGAGAATTAGCCCTGACATATTTAAGTCGTCGTTTTGAGTCTGGTGCAGTGGTCATTCATTTCCCCATGGCTCGAGATTTGACTATTATTTGAATTGGTGTGTTGCTTAGTGCTCGCACCTTACCCAAAAGGCTATAGAATTCTGCTAATTCCCGTTTTGTGATGCATAAAGCGGGTTTTTTTATGGTGTTCGCCATCGGTCTTTGTGGCCCTTAGTGCCGATAGCCCGGAGGTGATCGTCGATTGAAATAGTGGAGGCTCAAATGCGTGCACGATTGGTTGCGTTAATGTTGTTCAGTGGTTTGGGTTTGATTTCGCCCGCTCAGGCGCAAGACAAACAAACGTTGAATGTCTACAACTGGGCTGAATACACAGCACCCGATACCATTCCAGGATTTGAGCGGCAGACTGGTATTAAGGTGCAGTACGACACCTACGACAGTAACGATACGCTGCAAGCAAAGCTATTAACCGGCAAGTCTGGTTACGATATTGTGGTGCCAACAACAAATTATGCGGCTCGACAAATTCAGGCGGGCTTGTTTCAAAAGCTTGATAAGTCGCTGATTCCAAATTGGAAGAATCTTGACCCTCAAATCATGGCGGTCCTCGAGCCCATTGACCCGGGTAACCAGTATTTGGTGCCGTGGGGATATGGGACCAATGCGCTCGGTTTAAATGTCACCAAAGCACAAGAGATTCTTGGGGCTGGAGCCAAACTTAACGACTGGTCGATCCTGTTCGACCCGGCCAAAGCCGAAAAATTTGCCAGTTGCGGCATATCGATTCTTGATGAAGCCGCACAGGTCTTTCCTGCTGCTTTGCACTTCCTAGGTAAGAACCCCAACAGCAGCAATCCGGACGATTACCGAGAGGCTTTGGCGCTGTTGAAACAGATTCGTCCTTTTGTGCGTCAATTCAGTTCTTCTGGTTACATTGACGAATTGGCTTCAGGCGACCTTTGTATGGTCTATGGCTATTCGGGGGATGTATTGATTGCCGCTGACCGTGCCAAGCAAGCGAATCGTCCTTACACCATTGACTTTTTCCTACCAGATGACGGTGCGCCCGCTTGGTTTGACACCATGGCCGTGCCAGCCGATGCACCTTCGCCCAAAGCGGCGTTTGAATTCATTAATTACATGTCTGAGCCACAAGTGTCTGCCGACATTACCAACAATATGTTCTATCCAAACGCCAACAAAGCGGCGCGGCCTTTGGTTGTGGCCGAAGTTGCCAATAACCCAGCCATTTATCCACCGCCTGAAGTGGCCAGCAAATTGTTTGTTATCGAAACGCAGCCCCTGAATATTTTGCGGCTACAAACTCGGCTTTGGGCTGAGTTAAAGTCTGGTCGTTAAGTCACCATGGGCGAGGCAACAGGTCATCTGAGTGATCTTTCTGGCGATGCGCAAGCGTTTGTTCGTCTTCAGGATGTGACCAAGATATTTGGTGAGACGGTGGCTGTTCAGTCTGTCAGCCTGGCGATTGAGCGCGCAGAGATATTTGCGTTATTGGGCAGCTCCGGTTGCGGCAAGTCGACGTTGCTTAGAATGCTCGCTGGGTTTGAGCCTGTGACGTCAGGGCAGATTTTTTTAGATGGCGAAGACATCACTGATTTGGCACCCTACGCCCGTCCGGTGAACATGATGTTTCAGTCCTATGCCTTGTTTCCGCACATGAGTGTTGAGGCCAACGTGGCCTTTGGCCTGAAGCAAGAAAAAGTGCCGAGCTCGGAAATCCATGAGCGGGTTTACGAGGCGCTTGAACTGGTTCAAATGTCGCCTTTCGCCAAGCGTCGACCACATCAACTGTCGGGTGGTCAGCAGCAACGGGTGGCTTTGGCACGGAGTTTGGTTAAGCGTCCGAAGTTACTGCTGCTTGATGAGCCGATGTCAGCCTTGGATAAACAGATTCGACACGCCACGCAAATTGAACTGGTTCGCTTGCTTGAGCAACTTGGGGTGACGTGCTTTATGGTGACGCATGATCAAGAAGAGGCCATGACCATGGCCAATCGCGTGGCTGTCATGACCGAAGGACAAATTCGCCAGACAGGCACACCCCAAGAGGTCTATGCCTACCCCAATTCTCGGTTTGTGGCTGGGTTCATCGGATCGACGAACTTATTTGAAGGGATTATCAGCGTTGATCAACCCGGGCACGTTGTGATCGACTCTGAGGATTTGCCTCGGGCTTTTTATGTTGACCATGGTATTAGTGAACCGCTCGGCATGGCGGTATCAGTTTCGCTACGACCTGAGCAAATCCGAGTTGCGCGTGTTGCCCCCACGCAGGAGCACAACTGGGCTCATGGCATGGTCAGCCATCTCGCTTGGATGGGGAGTTACGCGCTATACCAAATCCGCTTGGATTCAGGCAAAACCATTGAAGCGAGTGTGCCAAGTCAGGTACTGGCAACAAGTGAGCTGCCTGGCATCGATGACGAGGTCTACGTCAGTTGGGGTAACGACAGCGTGACGGTACTGTCATCATGACGGTAAGTCCCTGGCGCGCCAGGTGGTCTGCGATTGCCGCCATTGCACCACCCTATGTTTGGTTGGTGATATTTTTGTTATTGCCATTTTTCCTGGTGCTGAAGATCAGCTTGGCTGATTTAAAGTTTGGTATTCCCCCCTACACAAGCCTCGTCAGCTTTAAAGATCAAGTGCTTGATCTAACGGTTCATTTGCGGGGGTACATTCTTTTATTTTCAGACTCGCTTTACATCGACACTTACCTCAATTCCCTGAAAATCGCCGCGATCACCACCCTCTGTTGCGCTGTCATTGGCTACCCCATGGCGTACTACATTGCTCGATCTCAGCCATCGGTTAGACATTTACTTTTGTTGGCGGTGATCCTGCCGTTTTGGACGTCGCTGTTGTTACGCGTCTATGCATGGGTTGGCATTTTGCGCAATGACGGTGTACTGAACAATCTGTTGATGTACATCGGCGTGATCGACGTCCCACTTGAAATTTATCGCACGGATATCGCGGTCTACATCGGTCTCGTGTACGCCTACTTGCCATTTTTCATTTTGCCTTTGTACGCCAACCTCGTGAAAATGGATTTACGCCTGTTGGATGCTGCCTATGACTTGGGTGCCAAGCCCTGGCGGGCATTTTTGGCCATCACATTGCCACTTTCGATGCCCGGTGTGGTCGCAGGTTCAATGCTGGTTTTTATTCCGGCGGTCGGTGAGTACGTGATTCCCGAAATGTTGGGTGGCGCCAATACCCTCATGATGGGACGTGTGATGTGGAATGAGTTCTTTACCAACGCAGATTGGCCCATGGCCTCAGCGGTCACTGTGGTGATGGTTCTATTGTTATTGGTGCCATTGATTGTCTTTCAGTTGAATCAACAGCAACGCTTTGAACGAGAGGCTTACCGCTAATGGCAATCGCATCAATGTTGACAACGGAACAACCTAGCGCTTTTGGACGCTGGTTGGCGCTGGGGCTTGGGTTTGCTTTTTTGTATCTGCCGATTCTGACGTTGATTGTTTTTTCTTTCAATGACTCAGCCATGATGACATCCTGGGCTGGGTTTTCTTTTCGCTGGTACGAGGCGCTTATCAATGACCAAGCCTTGTTGCGTGCCGCAGGGCTGTCCTTTAAAGTGGCTTTAATGACGGCCACGGCGGCGGCGGCCCTGGGCACGTGGGCGGGCTACATTTTGGCGCGCAAAGGGCGATTCAAGGGGTTCGCGTTGTACGTGGGCTTGGTTAGTGCGCCTTTGGTGATTCCAGAAGTGGTGCTAGGCCTTTCGCTGTTGCTGTTATTCGTTGAAATGGATGCCTTGTTCGGATGGCCTGGAGAGAGGGGTTTGTTGACCATTTGGGTCGGGCACACCACGTTTTGCATGGCGTTTGTGGCGGTCATTGTTCAGTCAAGGGTGCGTGATCTAGATCGATCTCTGGAAGAGGCCGCACTTGATCTGGGGGCATCGCCGCTAAAGGTTTTTTTTGTGATTACGTTGCCGTTGATCATGCCTGCGGTGGTTTCAGGCTGGTTATTGGCGTTCACACTGTCCTTAGACGATGTGGTGATTGCGTCATTTTTATCGGGGCCGGGTGCGACGCTGTTATCACCAGAGATTTTTTCGCGCGTTAGACTGGGTGTAAAGCCCGAGGTCAACGCTCTGGCAACGGTTTTTGTGCTTGGGGTGGCTATTTTTGTTTTGATTGTTAATACACTCCAACGCAGACAGGAGGCTCGCTGATGATTTATTTATATGGCCTAGCGAAATGCAGTACCTGTCAAAAGGCGCTGGCTTGGTTATCCGATCATGGCGTGGCTTGCCACCTGATCGATTACCGAGAAACCCCTTTGTCCCCACAAGCCCTATGTGAATATTCTCGAGCCCTTGGCGGTTGGGAGGCGTTGGTTAATCGTGCGTCGATGACGTGGCGTCAATTGTCTGATGTTCAACGACAAGCGGTGAATGATGATCAGTGGCTGGCTTTGATTGCACAATTTCCTACGCTTATTCGGCGCCCACTGACTGTTTTGGCTGATGGCACGGTCATTAGTGGGTTTTCTGAAAAGAAGTTTAAGCAGTATCAGGATCGGATGTGAAGGATTTACTTGCCACTGAGTGGCTGCCCTTGGCGATTGCCGCCACGACATTGTTTTTCGTTGTTCTTGCGTTAGGCTTTGTATTAGCGCTGTGGCGCTCGCGCCCCACGACCTATTTGCAGCACATGCATGAACTGTTGGCGGGGCAAGAACGACTAGAAAACAGTTGGCGTACTGAACTTGCTGACGGACAGAGGGCTTTGAGAGCCGAAATAGCGCAGTCTCACCAAGCGCTGCGAATGGAGTTGGGTCACGCCGACGAGCAGTTTCGTTCGGTGGTGTCACGTGATGCCGCCAGTGGGCGGCAAGAGGCAGCAGAAGCTTTAGATCGATTCGGGCAAGGATTTGCGCAGCGCCTAAAGGACATGTTTTTCAGCAATGAACAACGCATGGTTGATTTAAGAACCATGGTTGAGCAGCGGTTGATACAAATCCAGACCGACAATGCCAGCAAACTCGAGCAAATGCGGCAAACAGTGGATGAAAAACTTCACGCAACCCTTGAGCAGCGTTTGGGCGAATCCTTCAAGTTGGTCTCTGATCGTTTGGAAGCGGTGCACAAAGGCTTGGGCGAAATGCACACCTTGGCTGCGGGTGTGGGCGATTTGAAGCGGGTTTTAACCAACGTTAAGTCTCGGGGCACTTGGGGTGAGGTGCAGTTGGCTCGTCTCATTGAAGACACCATGACAGCAGACCAGTATGGCTGTAACGTCAAGCCAGTGCCGGGAAGTGATGCTGTTGTTGAATTTGCGATACGCCTGCCAGGTCAAAAAAATAGTGAAGAGCCAGTCTGGCTGCCGATTGATGCCAAGTTCCCCAAAGAAGAATATGAGCGTTTGCACGACGCGCAGGATATGGCTGATGTTGAGGCGGTGCGCCAAGCGTCTGCTGCGCTGGGCCGAGCCATCGAAGTGCAAGCGAAGTTAATCACGGCCAAGTATATTTCGCCGCCGCACACCACCGACTTTGCGATCATGTTTCTGCCCAGTGAAGGTTTGTATGCCGAAGTGCTGCGATTGCCAGGCGTGCTCGATAAACTGCACGACCTTAGGGTCAATGTGGCAGGGCCTGCAAACTTGGCTGCGATGCTCAATAGCCTTCAAATGGGGTTTCGCACGCTGGCCATTGAGCAGCGATCTTCCGAGGTTTGGCAGGTGCTGCGTAGCGTCAAAACCGAGTTTGGCAAGTTTGGTCAGTCGTTGGCTGATGTTAAGCGGTCGCTTGAGTCTGCGACCAATAAAATAGGTAAGACTGAAACACGTACACGGGTCATGTTGCGAAGTTTAAGTGCTGTCGAAGCACTACCAAGTGGCAACGATAGTGAGATTGGGCAGGACCTGCTGCCTGAAGTCAGTCAGCCATTAATTGATGAAGAGGATGAAAAAGCGTGACGACTGATCCACTAGTACTAAAGCAAGCGGTTGCCCAGGCCGCGATTGATTACATTGAGCCGTGGCTCACCCCTGATGCGGTGATTGGCGTGGGCACGGGTTCGACAGCAGATTTATTCATTGATGCTTTGTGCGTAAAGCGCCAGTTGTTTCGCGCAGCTGTTGCTAGCTCAGAGCGAACGGCAGATCGTTTGCGCCAAGGCGGTGTGACCGTACTAAATCTCAATGATGTGGTTTCGATGCCTGTTTATGTTGATGGTGCTGACGAAATTAATCCAGCGCTTGAGATGATTAAGGGTGGAGGCGGGGCCTTGACCCGTGAAAAGATTGTCGCCTCGGTGTCCGAGCGTTTTTTGTGTATCGTTGACACGTCTAAGCAGGTTGAATGGCTGGGTCAGTTTCCTCTGCCCATCGAGGTTTTACCGATGGCTGTTGCCAGCGTTATGAGGCGGGCGCTCGCTTTGGGTGGTCAGCCGATCCTTAGAACTGGGTTTGTGACTGATAATGGCAATCCGATTATTGACGTGGCGGGGCTTAAGATCTTAGATGCCGCTGGACTTGAGGCTGAGCTTGATCACCTGCCTGGTGTTGTTACAAATGGTATTTTCGCGCTTCGCAGAGCTGATGTTGCGCTGGTGGCTGGGCCGCGAGGGATTGAGACGCTACTGTCACATTAATTCATAAAAATGTCATATTTTGCTCTTACACTAGAAAATGAATTCTTTTGATGAACCAACTTTTGTTGGCTTATCTCCTAAATTAACGGCAATAGGCGCTTAAATGACCGAACACACTTTCCGTAAGTTTGACGTCGAAATGGATGAGATCTGCAGCGAGCTGCTACGAATGGGTGGCTGCGTCGAGAGCATGATCAATGATGCCATTGATGCGGTGGTCACTGGCGACGCGAGCTTAATTGATCGCGTCAAAGAAAATGAAAAAGAGGTCAACAAAATCGAAGTGGCTGTGGATGAGAAAATCGCAACCATTATCGCGCTCAGGCAGCCAGCCGGCATTGATTTGCGGACCCTGATGGCCGTTGCAAAAATGTTAACTGACATGGAACGTTCAGGTGACGAAGCCGAAAAAATTGCTTCAATGGCACGCCGATTGCATGACGATACGAAGAAATTTGTGCCAGAAATTGAGCTTCAGCACATGAGCAAAGCCGTGGCACAAATGCTGCATGATGTGATGGATGCCTTCGCCCGACAAGACTCCGTTGCAGCCGCTGCTGTGGTTAGAAGCGACAAACAAGTCGATAAAGAGTGGAAGTCTACGATGCGCAGCCTAATCTCTTACATGATCGAGGATCCCCGAACCATTTCAGGGGGTATTGATTTGTTATTTGTTGCCCGATCATTAGAGCGTATCGGTGATCACTCAAAAAACATGGCTGAGCGAGTGATCTTCATGGTTCATGGCGCCGACGTGCGCCATCAGGGCGTCAAAGCGGCCGAACGTGTGGTTCGGGAAGGCGCTTAGTCAGAGGGCGGAACGTAACCCTGCGCTTCGACATCGATATCTTCGAATAAAAATTTTTCCATTTGCTCTCGAAGGTACTTGCGAGCACGAACATCTGCTAAGTTCAGGCGATTTTCGTTGACCAGACGCGTCTGAACATCCATCCATTGCTGCCAACCTTCTTTTGAAATAGTCTGCCAAATTTTAGTGCCGACGTCACCCGGGTATGGCGGATAGTCCAACCCCTGTGCTTCTTTTTTTAGTTTGGTGCATTGGATCATTCGAGTCATGTCAGCCCTTTTTGGTGAAAATCGATATCAAGTATTGTAGTGATGGCTTATCGATTAATCAGTCATTCACCTCTCTTTTGTGCGCCCATTTGCAGCGCTGCCACCCTTCATCAGGTGTGAAAAGGGTTACAGCCGCTTGATAAACACTTGGCTGTTTCTCGAGCGGTTGTAGGCTGCTTGGCGCTCTTTGGGCAGGTCGGTGACGCCACCTTTACCAAAACCGCGCTTCATGAACCAGTGGGCTGTGCGCGTGGTGAGAACAAACAGACGCTTTACGCCCAACGCCTTGGCCCGAGACTCCATGTGGCGAAGCAGTAACTCACCCTCACCTGCGCCTTGCCACTCGTTGTGAACGATCAAACATCCCATTTCAGCCATTTTTTCGTCGGGATAGTAGTGCAGTGTGGCGCAACCAAAAATCACACCGTCGTGTTCAAGCACCGAAAAGTTCTCAACATCACGTTCAATGGCCGCTCGACCGCGGGTGAGTAATGTGCCATCACTTTCTAGCGGTTCTATCAGCCTAAGAATGGCGCCCACGTCGTCGATCGTGGCTGAGCGTAAATCGTCAAGCCTGTCTTCAACCACCATGGTGCCAACACCATCGTGGGTAAATATTTCAAGCAGGACAACACCATCTAGAGAAAAAGGAATCATATGTGCACGAGCAACGCCCCGTTTGACAGCTTTAGAGGCGAAGTGCAGGTAGAACGCCGTGTTTTCATCGAGCGCGTTGGAGGCTAGGAGGGCGTCGGCGTCTAAGCGAGCAAGCTCAGTGTCAACATTACCGTCTGAACCAATTACGCCATCCGTTTCCGTCAAAAAAATAAGCTTTTCAGCTCTTAGGGCAACGGCAACGCTCGTGGCCAAGTCTTCCATGGCGAGGTTAAACGCCTCGCCGGTGGGTGAAAAGCCCAGTGGTGACAGCACAATGATGGAGCCATGTTCGATGGCCACTTTCATGGCGTCGGTGTCTATTTTGCGAACTTGACCGGTATGGCGGTAGTCAACGCCATCGATCACACCTGTTGGTCGGGCGGTGACAAAGTTACCTGAAATTACACGAATTTGGGCGTGGGACATCGGCGTGTTGGGAAGGCCTTGGCTGAATGCGGCCTCGATGTCCAAGCGTATTTCACCAGCAGCCTCTTTGGCGCACTCAAGCGCTGCGTCATCTGTGGGCTGCATACCTCGGCCAAACTGCTGTTTAAAACCCTTAAGGCTTAACTGTTCGTTGACTTGGGGGCGTGACCCATGGACAAGCACCAGCCTGATGCCCAGCGCGCTCAGTAAAGATAAGTCTTGTACCAACGCGTTTAATGCGTTGGCCTGAACCAACTCGCCACCAAACGCCACCACAAAAGTCTTTCCCCTGAACGCGTGAACGTAGGGCGCAACTTCGCGAAACCAACGAACAAATTGAGGTGCAGCCGATTCTGCTGCTTCAAGTGCTGAGACAGTGTCTTCAGCAGAAGTGGCAGAAAAATCCGAGTCAGTCATAATGGCGGGTAATTCGACCTCTGTGTTCATGTCGCTCACTGGTGCGTCGGGTCAACATTTAACCCATTGTTTGCAATATGCCAATCATGGTCCATTTTATAATGCATGCGTCCACCATGCGTTAGATTGAGGTTGTCGACTTGGTTTCAGACACGCAGACGGCCCAAACCGTTGCCATTTCCCCACGACCGTTGCCCGAAATCGCTTTTCCGGACGATTTGCCAGTCAGTGCGAGGCGAGATGATATCGAGATCGCAATCGCCAAGCACCAGGTTGTGATCTTAAGCGGTGAGACGGGTTCCGGTAAAACCACCCAGCTGCCAAAGATTTGTTTGGCCATGGGCAGAGGCCGCGAGGCGATGATTGCCCATACCCAGCCACGCCGTTTGGCGGCGACATCGGTTGCCCGTCGTATTGCGCAAGAGCTTCAAAGTCCGCTAGGCCAATGGGTTGGTTATCAGATCCGTTTTCAGCAGCGAACTGATGCCACCACGGCTATCAAATTGATGACGGACGGTATTTTGCTGGCCCAAACGCAGCGGGATCGGCTCCTTAAGGCTTATGACACTATCATTATTGATGAGGCCCATGAGCGCAGCTTGAATATTGATTTTCTTCTGGGCTACTTGAGAGAAATTCTGCCTCAGCGACCCGATCTCAAAGTCATCATCACTTCCGCCACCATTGATGCGGATCGCTTTGCTCGGCACTTTGCCACGCCGGACGGCCAAGCCGCACCGGTTATTGAGGTGTCGGGGCGCCTTTACCCAGTAGAGATCCGTTATCGCCCGGTTAAGCTGCCTGCCGAACAGGCCGCTGAAATCGAGGGCCAACTTGAAGAGGGCGTTCAAGAACGGGATTTGTGTGACGCGGTGACTGACGCGGTCGATGAGTGCGCTCGCCATGGGTCAGGGGACATTTTGGTTTTTTTGCCGGGGGAGCGTGAAATCCGCGAAACCAGCGAAGCGCTGCGAAAGCATCACCCGCAAAGCACACAGATCTTGCCATTGTTTTCTCGGCTATCACAAATCGAACAGGAAGAAATCTTTCGACCCAGCACCCGAGCACGACGCGTGGTGTTGGCAACCAACGTGGCTGAGACGTCGCTAACAGTACCTGGCATTCGATACGTGATTGATGCTGGCTTGGCGCGAGTCAAGCGCTATTCTTGGCGACAAAAGGTCGAGCAGCTGCAAATCGAGCCCATTAGCCAAGCGTCAGCCAATCAAAGAGCTGGGCGCTGTGGGCGTTTGGGCCCTGGTGTGTGTATCCGACTTTACGACGAAGAAGACTTTAAGCGTCGCCGGCGTTTCAGTGAGCCTGAAGTTTTGCGTTCGTCTCTGGCTGGTGTCATTTTGCGGATGAAGTCCCTTGGGTTGCCAGAAATCGAGCGATTTCCGTTTGTTGATCCACCCACGGGTCGAGCGATCGCAGATGGGTACCAAACGTTGCAAGAACTCGGTGCGTTGAATATGCGCCCATCGGGCGTCGATTCGTTTGCTGATGATTCGGCTCTTTCTTTAACGAGTACTGGGAAGTTGTTGGCTAAATTGCCATTGGATCCGAGGGTTGGGCGCATGCTGCTGGCCGCTCGCGATCAGCAGTGTTTAAAAGAAATGTTGATTATTGCCGCTGCCATGGCCGTCCAAGACCCCCGCGAACGGCCAGTGATTGCGCGCGAGGCAGCCGAACAAGCGCACGCCAAGTTTGCGGATAAGCAGTCAGAATTTTTGGCATGGTTAAAACTTTGGGATTGGTACCACGAGCAAGTGGCTCACAAAGGCTCGCAGCGCAAACTTGTCGGCGTTTTACGTCAAAACTATTTGTCGGCCGTACGGTTGAGAGAGTGGCATGACATTCACGGGCAGCTTGCTGCCATGGTGGGTGAGCAGCGGTGGCGGGTTAACCAAACAGAGGCCACGTATGAACAGGTTCATTCGGCGCTGTTAACGGGGCTGATTGGACAGGTGGGTTTAAAGTCAGAAGAGGCCAGCCATTACCAAGGCGTGCGCGACCTGCGATTTTGGATTCACCCAGGATCCAAGCTTGTCCGAAAAGCTGGTAAGTGGGTATTGGCTGGCGAATTGGTGGAAACGAGTCGCTTGTACGCCCGTTGTATCGCAAAAATTGAAACCGTCTGGATTGAGCGTGTTGGGTCCCATTTGCTGCTAAAGAGCTGGGGCGACCCGCGCTGGGACAGCCGTCGTGGGCAAGTGGTGGCTCATGAAAAGGCGTCGCTGTATGGGTTACCGATATACAGCGGGCGGCTGGTGCATTTTGGTCCGATTGACTTGGCGCGTGCCCGCGAGACTTTTATTCGCGAGGCGCTGGTGCCTGGTGAGATCGATTTGCCGTTTGAGTTTGTGGCGCATAATAAAAAGCTAATCCAGAGTATTGAGCGCCTTGAGCACCGGAGTCGACGACCAGACATCTTGGTTGATGAAACATTGATTGCTGGGTTTTATGATCGATTGTTACCCTCAGAGATATGCCAAACAGTGGCATTTAAGCAGTGGTTTAAGCGACTAGATGATAAAGAAGTGCAGCGCTGGAAACTTTCCAAAGACGACTTGATGCGCCATGAGGCGGCGGGTATCACAACTGATGTGTTTCCAAAGACGATCAGTTGGCAGGGTAATGCCCTGAAATTGGATTATCACTTTGAACCGGGCTCACCTAAGGATGGCGTGACGGTTTCGGTGCCCCTTGTGCTGTTGAATCAGTTGACTGCCTTGCGATGGGAGTGGTTGGTTCCAGGCATGGTGAAAGAAAAAGTGCAGTGGTTAGTGAAGTCTTTACCGCAGAAGTTACGCAAGCACTGCGTACCCGTGCCTGATTATGCTCAAGACTTTCACGCGCGGTGGTTTGATCAAATGTCTGAGCCGGCGATCAGTTTAACGGCGGCGGTGATTGCCGACATCGATCAGCAGTTTCATGTCAAAGTCCTGGAGTCTGATTTTCGTGTTGATTCCTTGCCTGCGCATTTATTCATGAATTTTCGGATCATTGATCAGCACGGCCGAATGTTGCGAGCGGGTCGTAATTTGTCTCAGCTGAAAGCGCAATTCGGCGATCAAGCGCAGGCCACTTTCCAGGAAATGGCCACGCAAGGTGAGCGGGTTATTGCCGATCAAGCTTTAGAGCGAATCACCCAATGGACATTCGAGTCTCTACCTGATGTCATGGAGATACGCCGTGGCGGTAAAAGTGTATTGGGCTATCCCGGACTTGTTGATGAAGAGACGCACTGTCGGATTGATGTTTTTGATGATGCGCAGACCGCCCAGCGTAGCCACCGTCTTGGGCTTTTGCGACTACTGCGAATCGGGTTGAAAGAGCAAATCAAGTTTTTGGAAAAGAACTTGCCAAATGCTCTGCGTCTAGGCGTTTTGTACATGCCCCTTGGGTCGTGGGAGTCTCTTCGCGGGCAAATTATTGATGCGGCTTTGTCACGTGCAGCGCTCGAGCAGCAGCCATGGCCCAAGGACGCTGAGAGCTTTTCCTGTACACGTGAATTGGCCAAAGAAAGGGTTGGATTGTTGGCGCAAGAGTTGTCTCGACTCGTGTTGTCTATTCTTGAACAATCAGAGGTGGCCAGAAAGCGGTTGGTGCAATTTAAAGTGCACGAAAGTGCCTGCAAAGACATGGTAATTCAACTCAGTGAATTGATGCCCCCCGATTTTGTGATGCGTACACCCTATGAGCAACTCAAGCATTTGCCCCGTTATCTAGAAGCCATTGCCGTTCGGTTCGATGGCCTTCGATCTGACGCGATTCGAGATCAGCAGCGGATGAGTGAAATGGCGCCACTTCTGGCGCACTACCGGCGCGCCCGGCAGGCGTTGGCAGGCGCGCCGGAACCTGGGTTAGATCAGTTCTTTTGGATGTTGCAAGAGTTGCGTGTTGCGCTTTTCGCACAACGTTTGCGCACGCCATACCCCGTTTCTGCCAAGCGTTTGTTCAAGGCATGGGAGGCATTACAGCGTTAGTCTTGTTCAAATCGCTAAGAAGAGCAAGATGCCGAGCACGATTAGGGCCACCTTCGTTGCTTTGTAAAGGGTGCGATTGGCCGTTTTGAAAGTACTGCGTTTTTGATCAATGACCCAATGCCAGTGCGTGAGTTTATTAATGAAACCGGTCTGATCAGTCTCAGCGTTTGGTGAGCTTACCGCTGACATTAGCACGCGGCCAAACCAGCGATTAAATTGTTCAACCCAGCGCCATTTCAAGGGTCGTTCAACATCACAAAACAGAATGATTCGGTTTTGATTAGAGTTGTTTTGTGCTTCGTGCACATATGTCTCGTCGAAAACAACGCTTTCTCCATCATGCCAAGCGTGACGAATACCGTCGACATCGATATAGCACGATGGGTCGTTAGGCGTGGAGAGTCCTAAGTGGTATCGCAAAGACCCTGCGAAGGGGTCGCGGTGCGGGTTCAAACGACCACCGGGCGGTAATTCGGCAAACATGGCCGCTTTTACACTTGGAGTCTGTTTGAGCAGCGCGGTGGTTTTAGGGCACAGTGATTCGGCTGAGGGGTGTTTGGCGTCGCACCACTTCAGGTAAAAACGCTTCCAGCCGTATTTAAAAAACGAGTTGAATCCGATATCGTCATGGGTATCTGGGGCTTTGATTTCACGCAATTGGGCCAAGTGAAGGGCTTCGTCGCGGATGATTTCCCAATTATCTTGAAGCAGACGCAACTCAGGCAGGCGTGAAAGTGGCACATAAGGCGTAGTCGGAACTCTCGAGTTCAAAACCATTAGGGCATTGATGGGTGCCAAGAGTATGGACTGGTCGAGTAATTGGCGTTTGATAGGCAAGCGTACCTGCCCCCGAAAATGAGAAAACAGAATAGCACCCAACCAAGTGAATAGAATTAACCATTTCATGATGTGTATCGACAGTCCTTGAGTACAATCTTAAGAATGCAAGGCAACCCACCCACCATACCTTTTGTACATTTGCGCGTCCACTCCGAGTTTTCGGTGGTTGACGGGATCGTTCGCATCAATGACTTGGTGTCACAAATCAAATCACTTGAACAACCAGCAGTGGCGCTTACAGATTTGGTGAACGTGTTTGGCCTGATCAAGTTTTACAATGTTGCCCGCTCTAAAGGCATCAAGCCGATCGCAGGTTGTGATGTTTGGCTCACTAATGAGTCCGAAGTTCACAAACCTTACCGTATTTTACTGCTTGTGGCCAACGAACAGGGATACCGGTCGTTGTGTGAGCTGATCACGAGAGCTTGGCTAGAAAATACGCAACACGGCAAAGCCGCTGTTAAGCGTGAATGGGTCATGCAAGCCCACGGTCTGATTGTGCTCTCTGGTGGCCGTCATGGCGACGTGGGACAGGCGCTGCTGGCAGGGCAGTCTGATGTGGCCGCGCAATTGGCTCAACAATGGATGCAGGCCTTGCCTGGTCGCTACTACCTGGAATTACAGCGGACAGGAAACCAAGCAGACTGGTCCTATTCGGATAGTGCGTTGGCATTGGCGCAGCAGCTGTCTTTGCCAGTGGTGGCTACGCATCCTGTTCAATTTGTTCGCCCCGAGGAGTTTCGGGCTCACGAAGCCCGAGTTTGTATCTCGGATGGTGAAATTCTGACCAACCCCAAGCGTGAGCGGCGGTTTACTGAAGACCAGTACCTAAAATCCACCGCCGAAATGACGGCATTGTTTAGTGATGTGCCCTCAGCCATTCAAAATACGGTCGCCATTGCCCAGCGCTGTAATTTGACGCTGACCCTAGGTCAGCCAAAATTACCGGATTTCCCGACACCAGATGGTCTTGGTATCGATGACTATTTGGTGCAGTTATCTAGGGACGGTTTAGAGTTCCGGTTAAAACAATTGTTCGTTGACGAGACTTCACGTAACGATAACCGTCCAAAGTACCAGTCGCGATTGGATTGGGAGTGCCAAACCATCATCCAAATGGGTTTTGCGGGATACTTTTTGATTGTTCAAGATTTTATCAATTGGGGTAAGAAAAATGGTGTGCCCGTCGGCCCTGGCCGTGGCTCAGGGGCTGGCTCACTGGTGGCCTATTCGCTGGGCATTACCGATCTAGACCCGATTCGTTACGATTTGCTGTTCGAGCGATTTTTGAATCCCGAGCGGGTGTCGATGCCTGACTTCGACATCGACTTTTGTCAGGACAATCGTGAACGTGTGATCGAATACGTCAAAGACAAGTATGGTCGCCAAGCCGTCAGTCAAATCGCGACCTTTGGTACTTTGGGTGCCAAAGCGGTGGTTCGTGACGCTGGGCGTGTGTTAGACATGCCTTACATGCTTTGCGACGGACTGTCTAAGTTGATCCCCTTTAGTCCCGCAGACCCTTGGACGCTTGACCGCGCACTGTCAGACGAGCCCGCATTCAAAGCCCGTTATGAAAAAGAAGACGAAGTCCGCGCTTTGATTGATCTGGCGCGGCCGCTCGAAGGATTAACCCGAAATGTCGGTATGCATGCTGGTGGCGTCTTGATTGCACCAGGCAAGTTAACGGATTTCTGCCCGCTTTATTGCCAGCCTGGGCAAGAGAGTAGTGCCGTGTCGCAGTTTGACAAGGATGATGTTGAAGCCGCTGGTTTGGTGAAGTTTGACTTTTTGGGTTTACGAAACCTGACGATTTTGGATTGGGCCGTGCGCTACGTGCGACAGTTCAACGCCGATCTCTCTGGGTTTGACATCATGGCCTTAACGCTTGATGATCCCAAGGTTTATCAATTGCTTTGTGACGCCAACACAACAGCTGTGTTTCAGCTTGAATCGCGGGGCATGAAAGAGCTTTTAAAGAAGCTTAGGCCAAGCAACTTTGAGGATGTGATTGCTGTCTTGGCGCTTTATCGGCCAGGGCCGCTTGAATCTGGCATGGTTGATGATTTTGTCAATCGCAAGCACGGTCGTGCTTCTGTTGATTATTTCCACCCCGATCTTGAACATACGCTCAGAAGCACATACGGTGTGATTGTGTATCAAGAGCAGGTGATGTTGATTTCGCAGATCATCGGCGGCTATTCACTAGGCAGTGCTGATCTTCTGCGGCGTGCCATGGGTAAAAAGAAAGCTGAAGAAATGGCTCAGCAGCGTGAGTTATTTCAACAAGGCGCGGCGCAAAAGGGGCATGATCCGGTTTTGGCCGTGAAGTTGTTCGACTTGATGGAGAAGTTTGCCGGTTATGGTTTCAATAAGTCACACTCAGCGGCTTATGCGCTGATTGCGTATCACACGGCTTGGCTTAAGGCGCATCACCCTGCCGAGTTCTTGGCTGCCACGCTATCTTCCGACATGGACGACACCGACAAGGTTCAAACCTTTTGGCGTGACTGTCACGCCAATGGCGTTGTGGTCCTGCCACCAGATGTTAATACCTCTGGCTATCGCTTTGAGCCCGTGCGTGAGGTCAATCAACCGCCAGACGAACCGCCTCGAACCATTCGCTATGGATTGGGTGCGATCAAAGGGGCAGGGCAAGCTGCCATTGAGGAAATTGTTCAAGCGCGACAATCAGGTGGTCCATTTTCATCGCTGTTTGAGTTTTGTCAACGCATCAACCGACAACTGGTTAATCGCCGTTGTCTAGAGTCTTTGATCAGAGCCGGCGCTTTTGACGCCATTGAGCCTAACCGAGCCGCTTTGCTTGCGTCTTTGCCAATGGCGGTTGAGGGGGCTGAACAGGCTGAACGAAGTGCCTCTCAAGTCTCCCTTTTTGGAGATGACGGTAGTGATGTGTTGGCCGGTGTCCTTGAAAACGCTGAGCCATGGGATTTGCGTCGCAAGTTGGCTGAGGAAAAGGTGGCGCTAGGCTACTTTTTTAGCGGCCATATGTTTGACGCGTGGCGCGATGAAGTCAGGCGTATGGTACCCCGCTCGTTAAGTGAAGTGACGCCATCGCGTGATGTCCAATGGCTCGCTGGTTCGATTGCGGCGCTACGTCCGCAAATGACGCGACGCGGAAAAATGCTGATTGCAACCATTGATGACGGTACTGCGCAACTCGATGTGATGATTTTTAATGAAATGTACGAGGCCAATCGGGCGCGTTTCAAAGAGGATGCGTTACTCGTCCTTTGTGGCAAAGTTTCTGTTGATGAATATTCGGGTGGTTTTCGGGTTTCGGTTGATGATGTTTTTGATTTACAGGCCATGCGCGAAGCGCGTGCTCGTACTTTGTCCATTCGTTTGAATGGTAATGCTGATGCGGATCGTCTTCAGGCTCTGTTGGCGCCTTTCAGGGCTATCGAACAAGGTGCTGGGATGCCGGTGGAAATCACTTACCAGACCGCGGGTGCTGCATGTCGGATACGTCTTGGTGAGCAGTGGTGCGTTCACGTACCAGATGAGTTATTGCTCGAGTTAAGTGGCTGGGTGGATGCTGATGGGTTTGAGATCGTTTACTAATCAGCTTAGGGCTTGGCGAGATAGTATGCGTCGAGCCGTAGCCGTTATGTTGTTAGACCGAGCGTCTGACGGTTCAGGCGAGTTCGAAAACGCTATTCTATTTGTTCGTTGGGATGCCAAACTTGGCGATACGGTTGTGTTGTCATGGGTTTGGCGTGAGCTTAAAAAATATCGACCTGATCTGAAGCTCTGGGTCGTGACGGGGTCTGATTACTATAAATTATTCGAGCAGACCTTTGAATTCGATAAGTTGGTGTTGTCGACTAAGCGACCAGGGTTTTGGTCAGTTTTTAAAGTGGCCAAGAAACTTAAAAGGCCTCGGTACGTCGTTCATCTATCGCAGGTTTTAAAAGCACGAGACCTGCTCTTGTTGCACTTAATTCAGCCGCAACATATTGCAGGTCTTGATGATGACCTCAAATGCGTCGACATCAAGTTGCGGGGGATTACTGAAAAGTCGCATTTTTCTGAAAAGCCAATACCGTTACTTGAAATGTTGTCAGTGCCAATCGATAACCGACGGTATTGGTTACCGGAAAACAAGAGCGCTCACAAGCGCGTCATGTCTTACTGGCGTGACAATCTTGTTATCGCGTTCTGCCCCTTCGGTGCGAGTAAGCACAGAAGTTTTAGCAATCTTAAAATCGTAAGCACAATCAGTCGTATTATGGCAATCGCCGCTAGAAAAGGACTAAGTGTTTCTGTCTTTTTGATTGCAACAGCTGATAGAGAAAAGGGCTTAATTGATTTATTGGCAGCTAACGGCTTAAGTTCAGATGTGTTTCTGAAACCCACCCTAGAACTCACCGAGTTTTTTGAACAAGTTCGGGCTTGCAAGGGTGTTGTTTCGGTTGATACAAGCGTCGTCCATATCGCTACGGGTTTAGGCAAACCGCTTTTGGCAATTTACAACCCTCCTGATCTATCGCCCTTGATAAAAACAAACAACTATGACAGTTGGCACCCTAATTCTGATCAGGCGATCACCTTTCTAGCAGATGCTGTTGCTGGGACGCGTATTGATGCTTTTGATGACGCTCGCTTTGATGCGGCGCTCGAAAAGCTCTTCTTGAAAATGCCTGCTAACTAGTTCTTGGTGATACGCTTGGCCGCTACAATTTGTATTTGAGCAAGTGCGTCGCGAGATGTTTGATCAATGGGAATACCATGCGTTCTAAAATATGCATTCTCTAGACGCCTTGTTAGCCTCTGGCGGGCGAGGGGAAATGGTTTAACAACAGCTCTCATTATGTTTTTAAAAGATTTTAAAAAAATAAGGGGCACCAGTGGGTTAGGCGTCATTCCCTTGGCTTGCAGAGAATAGTCATATTTTAGGTCTTGACGTTCGAGCTCAACAATGTCTGCACCAGGTAGCGATTGAACAATTGCTTTGATGTCATGAGAAACAGGTGACCAAGAGGTTGGACTGTTTAGCCGAAAGGTTGCTTTGTGGTCATGGTTAAAGCGGCTTGGCCAAAATCCTTGTTCGTATAGGTCCTCATCGGGGACGACGACAATCAAGTGACCACCCGGTTTTACAAGCGCCCACCATTGCGAAAGGGCATGGACGGGATCTCTCATGTGTTCAAGGCAGTGGCTGCTGTGAACGGTATCGTATGCATTATTGTCCCTGATGCTAGCAATCTCTTGTGCGTCGCCATCTGGCAAATCGAAGGGTTCAGCACCTGAGCAAACCAAGTCCCTTCCACAGCCGATATCGATGATGCGACCCTTAAGGTAACGCTC
>CALBEY010000037.1 GCA_937888805.1 uncultured Burkholderiaceae bacterium | reverse complement strand
CTGAGCCACAGTTCTTGAAGCGTTAAGTGAAGTAGGGGGCAAGTCGTTTGAGTTTTTTCTCTTTTTAAACTTGGATCGCGCGGTCAGTGCCATCGAAATCAAGATCAATGCAAAAATAGCCATCGCACCGGGTCTTTCTAAGATGTAGGCAGGATGCCCCGAGCTAAGCTGCATGGTTTTAAGCGCTTCATTCTCTAAGAGTCCACCCAATAACATTCCCACCACCACGGCAGCTGGTGGGTATTTGTAGCGTGCTAACACCCAACCAATCACTGAGAAGACAAGAAGCGTGATCGGTCCCGCTGGCGAGCCATCGATGGCGTAAGCCCCGAAAGAAGCGGCCACCAGTACGACTGGAATCAAGAAGCGAAGCGGGACCTTGACCAGCGAACTCGCTAGAAAAATAAAAATAAACCCGATTGGGAAAAGCAGCAGACACTGACCGATGTTGCTTAAGATAATGGTGTAGACGATATCTTTATTTTTATCGATAAAGTCAGGGCCACCGACAACATTGTGCATCGCAAATGCCGCAAGTAACACCGCGGTTGCACCGCCCCCGGGAATACCCAAGGCAAGCATGGTGGCCATGGAGCCACCCTCAGAGCTACTGTTGGCAGATTCAGCAGCAATCACACCTTCGATGTTTCCTTTGCCAAAGCTATCTGGGTCTTTCGAGTTTCTTTTGGCTTCGGAATAGGACATCAAGTTCGACACCGAGGCGCCGACTCCTGGAGTGGCTCCGACCACTGTTCCAATGAGCAATCCTCGTAAGGTACAAACCTTGTGCTTAAGAATACTAACGAAACCGGCCAACATCCGCTTGCCGCTCAAACCACGGGCGGAGTCTGATTCGATGATAAATTTAGAGTTGACCAAACTAAATAGAGCACTGGCAGCGAGCAAACCCATCAGTGCAGGGACTTTGGAGACGCCATCAAGAAGCTCTGGAATATCCATCGTTCCTCGCATGTAACCGACGGTATTCATACCGATGGTCCCAATGAGCACACCAAAACAGCCGGCGATCATTCCTCGCAGCATACTCACGCCTGTCAGCGAGCTCAGCATCAGCATGCCCCAAATCGCGATCCCAAGCATTTCGAGAGGGCCCATTTTGATCACGATATTCGCTAAAGGGACGATTAAAAACAGCAGTAAACAATAGGAAACCAAAGCGCCTGTTACGGAAGCACCCAGGGCTGCGCCAAGCGCCTCGTTGTGCAGACCTTTACGTGCCATGGGGTAGCCGTCAAAGGTCGTGGCTACCGCGGAGGATGTGCCTGGAATATTCATCAAGACAGCGGGAACAGAGCCACCAAAGCCTGCGCCAGTGAAAATGGAGCTTAAAAAGATGATGGCTGGCAGAAACTCCATGTAAAGCGTCATGGGTAAAAAAAGTGCCATCGCCATGGTGACGGAAATTCCTGGTAAAGCGCCAAAGACAAGCCCAATAACCAACCCAGGAAAAACCCAGATCCAAGCATCGAAACCGTTGCTAAGGACAGAAACTGCAGTGAAAAACTCAGGAAAATCAAGCATTCGAGCTAGCCTAAAATAATGTTTGGCATCTGGAAAGGAACCAGTAGCTGATAGCACTTAATTAGGATCACGGTTGCGAGTGATGAAAACAGCAAGATGACCCACCAGCGACGTTCGCCGCAGACGCCAAGCGTAACCAGGCAAAACAAAAAAACTGAAATATCGAAACCAAACGTAAACATGCCCCAGATGCAAAGCGCAAAAGAGAGCATTAAGACGAGAATTTTTAAAAAGCTGACTCGATCGAGCTTCTCGGGGTGAAGGTCTTCGGGTAAATCCTTTTTACGTAGGCATTGGGGCACCACGGCCAGTAACATCAGTACAAATATGAAAATGAGGGGTTGTACCAGCAGTGTGTTTTCCAGATCAAGCGATGCTTCTCTCAGGTCGGCGAGATACCAAAGGGCCCATGCACCCAATGCCATGACCGTTAATAAATGACCCCAGTCAATACTGAGTGTTTTTTTAACACTTTGAGGGGTATCAATAGACATGGAAGGCCTGCCAGATGGGTTGGAACAATAATGGCTTTAATATCAAAAAGCCCTCTGTGCATGATGCACACGAGGGCCTAAAAAAAGCCGAAATGATTAAGACTTTTTCAGCAAATCCATATGTTTAAAAACCGTTTCTGAGCCCTTGATGAAAGACTGTTGTGACTTTTCAGGGCCATACCATGGATTAGGAAGCTGGAGTTCTTTGGCCATGGCAATCCACTGTGGGTCATTCATCGCTTTTTGAATCGCATCAACCCATCTCGCGCGGATCGCAGGGTTCTGTTTGCCAACCCCAGCAGAAAGAGCCCAGCCGCGTTGTGAGCCAGGAACCCATTCGACTTTGAGGTTTTTGGCTGCAGCGTATTCCGTTACGGTTTGAACGTCAGCCCATGCGGGAAGGCGCTCATCGTTAAAGAGCATCAGTGGAACCACACGCGACCTCAATGGCAGAAAGCCTTCAGCGCCCACTAAGCCGACATCGACGGTGCCGCCCAGAACAGCATTGCGAGCGGGACCACCACCTTTAAAGGTCACTAACCGTACTTGAGCGGGGTCGATCCCAGCGGCACGAAGCAACAAGGTGATGTTGATCAAATCAGCCGATCCCGGTTGAACGCCGATTGAGACACTCTTGGGGTCCTTTTTCAGGGCATCCAAGACCTGATCGACGCTTTTCCAGGCCGAGTCTGTCGAAGTTGCCAACATTGAAAAATCGTTCGATGGCAAATTGAGGCAATCGAAATCCGCAAGTTTGAACTTAGCGTCCTGTAAACCAATATTGGTGGGAATATAATTCACCGACGTCATGGCGATCATGTAGCCATCAGCCGGTTGCTGAAGAAAATAGGTGTGACCCAACAGAGCGCCTGCACCGCCGCGATTGACGACCGTCAGAGGTTGGCCCAGCTGTTTTTGCAAAAAGGGTGCAAAAGCACGAGCCATCCGGTCATTAAAGCCGCCCGTGTTGAAGGGGACCAAAATAGTGAGTGGTCGATCAGGAAACGCTTGAGCAAAGGCGAGTCTAGAGGTGCCTAGACCAGTCAAAGCAGCGCCTGCGATAGCCGCAAGCCGACCGAGGGTTTTTCTTTTTTGCAGCTGTGTCATACGGTAAGCCCTTTTGATTATGTGTTGTGATTTATAGAGTAACGAATAACGAACATTGGTCAGCACTTTAAGACTATTTTAATCCTACATTAACGGCAATGAGATTGTCTCCTAGGGGAAACGATAGCGTGGTTAAAAGACCCACTCCTTATAAGACTCACGACTTTTTGGAGCTGCCTAACCCGTATCCGGTATGTACGCACGAGACCCGCTGGCTTGATCTAGCTGTTGACGTCGCCATGCCAGGAACGCCACTCAGGCTAAACCCAACGACCCTTGACCCAAAAAGCCACAGATCGCTTTGTAAACGATATCAGGCCGCTGTTCTTGGGGGTAATGGCCTGTCGGTATGTCGCAGCCCTGAAGATCGTCCACCCAGTCAGACCATGCCTCAATAGGTTTAAAGTGCCTACCGCAGTGGCTATTGCTACCCCACAAGACCATCACTGGACAGGCAATTTTTCTTTTGCCGAACTCTGCTTTGTCCATTTCAAAATCGACAGATACGGTTGCCCGATAATCTTCGCAAACAGCGTGGATTTGCTCGGGTGTGGTGCAGCGCACGTATTCTTTCATCGCCTCAGGCGCGAAAATTTCTAGACCAACCCCTTTTTTATTCAACTTATATTGAATGTAGTAGTCGAGGTCCGCGCAAAGAAGCTTTTCAGGGAAAGGTGCTTTTTGGGACATAAAAAACCAATGGTAAGCTTCCAGTCCCCAGCCGAGCGAAACATTGCTGAGTACGTGGTGGGTAGGCACAATATCCAAAGGCACCAGCGCTGAAACCATGTTCGGATGATCCAACGCTAATCGAAACCCCACGCGAGCGCCTCGATCGTGCCCCACAACCGGAAACCGCGTAAAGCCGTAATGCTTGGCGATGGCCACGATGTCCTCGGCCATCGAGCGAAACGAGTAACCCGAATGGTCGTCACCACCTGCCGGTTTGCTGCTGTCTCCATAGCCTCGTAAGTCAACAGCAACAACCGTGAAATCACGTGCCAAAGAAGGTGCGATCTTGTGCCAGCTCACGTGTGAAAGGGGATTCCCATGAATCAAAAAAATGGGTGGTCCATTTCCGCCAATCACGCCATGAATAGTCGCTCCGGCACCGGGTAAGTCAAATCTGGTAAAGCCGGGGAATAGTTCGGTGTCGTAGGGTAATAACGTCGCCTGAGAAAAGGATTCGATATCGGGCAAGGAATGAATACGTGGAGATGTCATGGTTATTTTTAATTTTCGTTATTGGATGCGACACCCACAATAAGCGGGTGGAATGCTCGGCGTCAATTTTTAATTTTTTAATCTCGTTCGATGAGCTATTCTTTAGCCACCATCCACGATACATTCATAAAAATCATGACGCCTACTGAAAAACGTCCCCTTATTGGCCTGATGCTCGGTGATCCAACAGGGATTGGTCCGGAAGTCGCACTCAAGTTATTGGCTCGGCCAGAAACACACGCACAAGCCAAAATACTTATTGTGGGTGATGTGCGCGTGTTTGAAAGCACGGTTCAAGAACTCGGCATTGCACTCAAGCCATTTCTCGTAGAAAGCGCAGCAGACATTGATTGGCAAAGATTGAAGGCCAATGAAATTGCATTCATTGACTTGGCAAATATGGATCCCAATCAAGTCAAAAGAGGCGTGTTTGATGCCAGCATTGGGTGGCAGGTCGGTAAAACATTACATGAATTGACGGCGTTGGCGCTCAAAGGGGAGATTGATGCTGTTTGTTTTGCGCCTTTGCACAAAGCGGCCATTAATCGGGGTGGTTGGAAGTATTTGGATGAGCACGCGATGTTCGCGGCGTGGAATGAGCACAAAGGTTATTACGGCGAAGTCAATATCATCCCTCAATTCTGTACCTTTCGGGTCACCTCTCACGTTAGCCTGCGTCAGGTTGTTGACCTCGTGACTCCCGAGCGAATCCGAGGCGCAATTAAACTCGCGCACACGGTGCTCAATGGTCTTGGGCACGACAAGCCACGCATTGGTGTGGCGGCGCTTAATCCGCATGCGGGAGAATCGGGTTTGTTTGGTGACGAGGAAATCACCATTATTCGCCCAACAATTGAAAGCCTGAATCAAGAAGGTTTTCAAACCGAAGGTCCATACCCCTCCGATACCGTCTTTCTAAAGGCAAAAGGAGGGCAGTTAGAGGCCGTCGTCATCATGTATCACGACCAAGGTCAAATTGCGACCAAGCTACTCGGTTTCAGCGAGGGGGTCACTTTGACGGGGGGACTAAAAACGATTTACACAACACCCGCTCACGGGACTGCTTACGATATTGTTGGGCAAAATAAAGCCAATCCTGGTGCAATGATTAAGGCGTTTGAGGTTGCCGTCCGACTGGCCAATCAGCGTCAAACCGTTTCGTTGATGTAAAGAGCTGAGCGAGCGCGACCGTTGACCATTTCGTTATGGAGAAGACAGGACTAGGCTAGGAGGTGCTCGTGTGTTCAGCGCATGTTGATTCGACACCTTGATCAGCGAGTGTATAACCAAGGCTTAAACCACTGGCCAAGGCGTGGTGTCCCATGTTTCAGGAATCGACTGGATCAAGGTAACAAACTGCTGTGTCACCACAACCACCATTAACACCATTAAAAGCATGACCAGATCGGCCGCAGCAATAAGGAAACTGAAAAAACGCGGGCACCAGCCTTAAATCATCTGACCCCGTCAATGCGCGAATAGTCCCGGTCAATAAAACCGTCCCGCACATCAACAATAAAACACAGGCACTGATGACAAAAGACTGGTGCTACCGATCAACTAACACCCATCAAATTATTTGCCGCGAAACACAGGTGTACGTTTTTCAGCAAAGGCGCGCTTGCCTTCTTGGTAGTCGTCGCTGGCGAAACATGCCAAGACCATCTGCTTGATGCCTTCGACGTCCACGTGCGCAGGGACTTTCTGGAACTCACGAATGGCTTTTTTACCTGCTCGCAGGGTGATCGGTGCGTTCGCCACGACTTTAGCCAAGTACTCATCCACCGCCTTGTCCAACTCAGCGACAGGCACCAAATACTGAATCAAGCCTTTGGCTTTGGCGTCTTGCGCTTTAAAGCGAGCCGCCGACAACATGATGTCCAGCGCCTCAGGCGCGCCGATGGTGCTGACCAGATTGCGGATTGCGGTCAGGCGATAGCCCAAGCCCAGACGACCTGCAGGGATACCAAAGCTGCTGGCGTCCGACGCGATCCGGATATCGCAGCACAAGGACAAGTTCAAACCGCCGCCAATGCAATAGCCGTCGATACGGGCAATGACAGGCTTGGCGCAGTTGTAAATCGAGGCCTGGGCTTCTTCACCCACACGCTCATACTCAGCGACCGCATCTGCTGCAGAGCGGAGCTTTTCAAACTGAGAAATATTGGCGCCACTCACAAAAGACTTACCGCCGGCACCGGTCAAGACCACGGCACGGATATCATCATCTTCTTCAAAAATCTTGATGACTTTGGGTAAAGATGCCCACATATCATAGGACATCGCATTGTGTTTAGCGGGATCATTGAACGTGATCCAACCCACAGCACCCCTTTTCTCGATGATCAAGTTGTCTGTGATTTCGCCCTGCAACAATCTAATGGTCGTCATGTTAAAAGATCTCCTAGTAAGGTTCGATAACGTCTCATAGCGGTTTTTAAATGTGTGTGATTCGGCGAGATGAGCGCCTGCCGAGTCACCCTGTGCGATGGCATCAACAATGGTCTCATGCTCGTTTCTATTTTTTTAGTCTGGGTCTTAGCAATATTTTTCTAAATCTAAACATGTGCGCTTCTTGATCAATCACGTGTCTCAAGAGCCCCGTGATACCAACAAATTAAATAGATTTGGCGCAGAGCGAGACCGCCAAATGAAAGTCAATCGACGTGTGCGAGGTCACCTCTAAATCTGAAGCGTGCTGTTCCTAGCATTTGAGCGCAACTGACTGCGGCTCGGTCTTGATCCTCTGGTGAGGCGCACGGGTCAACTGAGACAAAGCCAGCAAATCGTCAAGCGACACCCTAAACGCACGCCTTGCGATATCTGTACAGACAAAGGAATTCGCAGCGTGACGCGTCATTACCGAGCCCGTGAGTTTGAGACGCGCGATTGCCGTCTCAATCGGCAGACGCTGATAGGGTGCGAGGCTTTATTCAGGATACTGACGCGCAACTTTTTAGCGATCTCGTTTGGGTGGTTTACTGAATGGCCCAGGGTGTCAAAGACCAAGGCTGTGCAGGCTTGTTTAACTTGCCTAATCGCACCAAACGCGCTAACCGCTGCGCCACGACGTCCCGAAGTGACTTCCTTTCGGAACTCACGTGCCGCTGTCGTGAGGCCTGGCTTATCCAACTTAGATCGCACCTTCGCGTGCGAGTTCTTCGAGCTGAGCGGCACTGATACCAAACTCGGTATAGACCTCTTCGTTGTGCTCGCCACGGTCCGGGGCTGCAACAAAAACATCTCGTTTGGACCGACTCATAATGACCGGCTGACCGACCACACTGATTTCTCCGAGCTTTGGATGGTTAAGCTTTTTAGCAAGGCCCAGATGAACGACTTGTGGGTCCTCCATGGTCTGCTGGACATTCATGATCGGGCCGCAAGGCACGCCTTCTTTGTTGAGCAATTCGATCCAAAATGCTGTGTTTTCTTGCTTGGTACGCGCACTGATCGCGGCATTGAGCTCAGGACGATTTTTGGCTCGTAACTGCATGGTTTTAAAACGCTCGTCATCCACTAACTCAGGCAAGCCCAAGACAATGGCCAGACGCACGTACATTTCCGTACCCATTGCCGCGATGTTGATGTAGCCATCAGATGTCGCATAAACACCAGTGGGTGAGCTTGTCGGATGATCATTGCCACTTTGGCCAGGGATTTCATTGTTCATTAACCAACGCATAATTTGGAAATCCATCATCCAGACTTGCGCTTGCAACAGCGAGGACTGAACCCATTGGCCCTCCCCAGACTCCTCTCGCTCGAGCAGGGCGACTAAGGTGCCGATCGCACAAAACAAACCCGAGGTCAGATCTGCCACTGGGATACCCGCACGCATCGGGCCTCGGCCAGGCTCACCGGTGACCGACATGATGCCGCCGATGCCCTGCGCAATCTGATCCAGACCTGGACGGTCTTTGTATGGACCATCTTGGCCAAAGCCCGAGACACTCGCGAGAATAATGCGCGGATTAACCTTGCGCAGTGATTCATAGTCGATACCAAGCTTGAATTTGACGTTGGGGCGATAGTTTTCTACGACCACATCCGCTTGCTTGACCATTTCCATGAACAAAGCCTTGCCTTTGGGATGCTTTAAGTTGATGGTGATGCTGCGCTTGTTGCGATGGGTGTTTTGATAGTCTGCAAATTGCGCTGAGCCGCCCGGCTTGTCGTCGGGTGTATCGCTGGGCTCTTCGATTTTGATGACATTGGCCCCCCAGTCTGCGAACTGACGGACCGCAGCAGGGCCTGAACGCACGCGCGTGAGGTCTAGGACCGTGAAACGGCTAAGGGGCAACTTTGGCATAAGGGTTTCCAATGCAGTTTCGGGTGTTTTGATTGCGGTTACAAAGTGAAATCATTCTACAAGAAAAACACACAGAATCCGCTTGCTACAAATCAAGCGAGTGGACCTAGTCAATAAAGTGGACCAATTCTGTCTCTAAAGTATGCTTTTACTTTAGGAAATGAAAATAACAAAAGCTATCAGTCATCAGAAGAAAAAGGAATGCATTGATTACGCTTTTGCTCACCCTGAAATCGATACAGCTAAATTGGCTGCTGACTTTGGGATCGACCACTTAACATTATCGGGTTGCGTTATCACCGACGTCTTTCACTGTCATTGTCCTAAATTTGGCCGCTCGAAACATGACATTTTATTTTTTATCATTTAAAACAATTATTTAGGTATTTATTTGAATGTGAATTATAGATTTGATGGCCAGTTATTTGACCAGTTATTTGGCCTGTGGTTGGACCGTTTCATTGCACGTTTTTTTGATGTTCTCTTCGGTTGAGCGACAGATCGTGCCAGCCATCTGCCTTTTGACGCATCAGCCGTCTTCAGTGTCATTTCGTTTGCTAAGAGCGATCGAGGAAAAACAGGCAGGCGTCAGTGCCAAAACACAGTTGCCACTGACGTTTGTGTGATGATGCCGACGGCAGGCGTCCAAGAATTGGGCAAATCGATCTAAAGCGTGTTTTTGCTTTAAATGATCAACGGCCATAAAACTGAACGACGGTGTCCCACGCGACCTGCTGCAGCATTAACCTGGTTTCTGGGTCGACTTCGTCAAAGGTATCAAAGGTGTTGCCGACAGGTGTTCGGTTGTATATCGAGGCGTATGCAGTAGCCGCTGCTAGATACGTACCTGCTCTTGACGGGTGACTGCCGTCATAAGACTTGTGAAGCTTCAATTCGGGATTTCTCTTATAGGCTTCGGCAAAGGCGAGGCCAACAGGAATGACAAGCGCATTCAGATCGTTTCCAAGTGCAACATAAAAATCACGATTCTTCTGTACGTTTGCAGGATCAGCCAATTTGTGTGGCGCCACATACGCGTGCGGCATGTAAAGTGCCACTTTTCCGCCTCGCTCGGCTATCAATGCCGCCGCTTTCTTAGCCGCGTCGACATGGACTTTACCCTGTTTGGGATTGATGGCCGCAGCGCTATGGCCCTGCAAAATAACAAGTTCAAAAGGCTCTTTCACACCGATTTGACCGGGTGTCGTGAGCCAGTCCATGTTGTGGTGATCAAGGCTGGCACCGCCAATGGTGGCCGATTTGTATTGCAAGGACTTTGAAATGGCAGCGTTGTCTGCGGCAACCATACGTCTAAGCATGTTGTGCAGACTATCGCCGTAATACAAATAACTATTGCCAACCAAAAGGACACGCTTGGGTGTGTCAACTTGGGGGGTTTTAACGGTTGGTTCTAGGGCCCACGCTAACGAACTGATAAAAACGGCACTGATAAAAACGACTAACTGGCTGAGCGATTTTTGATTGGTTTGCATTGTTGTCTCCTCTTGACCTGCTTATGCTATCTGAAATTCATGGTTGAATGAATTTCAAACAACACGTGTAAACCCGAATCAAAACATCACAAGCGAATTTGGTCCAATAATCAGTGGGTTCAGATTCCCTTGGCTTACCAATCAACAATGGTGCCGTCAGACAACACGGCCGATGTGGCGTGTTGCACTTCAGGCTCAGGTCCGATCAATGATGGCGCACGCCAAATGCTGATGCCGAAGTCACCAGTGGCCGGTAAATACGAAAAAACCATCGACAGTGACAGCGCGCATGAGATGCTCGAAGGACGCGCGCTGGCGGGTGCTCAAGCAGCTGCTGCCGCTCAAAAAGCGCCCGTTACCGATGACTCAAAGGTTACCGGCCCCAGTGCTCCCACCTCAAAAACACCCCGCCAGGCGGGGTGACACGGTGGTTCAAGCCTTCGCCAACTCATTTGCCCGACAACTTGGCGGACGAACGGGCCAAGCTTTGATTCGTGGCGTTCAAGGTGGGCTGTTTAAGGGACGATAATCATGGGTTGAATTAACCCATGTCAAGTGAGCGTCAACTGCTCGGTGCTACTCTGGACGGGTATCAAAACCCCAAGGAGTATTAAAAATGGCCATTCGACTCAACGACATTGCCCCTGATTTCACCGCCGACTCCACCGCTGGTGAGATTAAGCTACACGACTGGATTGGTGAAAACTACGCGATCTTGTTTTCTCATCCTAAGGACTTCACCCCGGTGTGCACCACCGAGTTTGGTGCGGTGGCTCAGCTGGCCCCTGAATTTGAAAAGCGGCACACCAAGGTCATGGGTGTGTCTGTGGACAGTGTGCAAGAGCATCACAAATGGATGCGCGATATCGAAACCGTCGCCAATGCCCCCGCCAACTTTCCCATCATTGATGACCAGTCCCTATTGGTGTCTAAGCTTTATGACATGTTGCCTGCGGATGCTTATCTGCCCGATGGCCGAACGCCGGCACACAGCGCAACGGTTCGTACGGTTTTTATCATTGGCCCAGACAAAAAAGTACGCTTGACCATGTCATATCCCATGTCAGTTGGCCGTAATTTTGCTGAAATCATGCGAGCACTTGATGCCGTTCAAGCCACTGATGGTGTGCCAATTGCCACACCTGCCAATTGGCAGCCTGGTCAGGACGTGATCGTTGCCTTGAGTTTGAGTGATGAAGCGGCAGAAGAAAAGTTCGGCAAACTTGATATCAAACTGCCTTACCTGCGTTACGCCAAAGCCCAAAAATAGCTTCTTCTGAGGTCGTGTAACCGCTCCAAGCGCTTCAAGCGTGAAGCGCTTGGTCCTTTTAGTGCCTTCTGTTCTTAAGCCTTAGCCTACGATCAAAGGTAATATTCGTGTGTCGAAAACACACGGGTGAGCCAGTCTTGTCGGTTATTTTTTCCTTCTCTGAAGCCGACGTTGAGTTGACGGCTATTCGGGCTCAAGGCCCGGGTGGTCAAAACGTCAACAAAGTCGCCAATGCTGTGCATTTGCGCTTTGATATTCGCGCCTCAAGCCTGTCAGACGAACAAAAGACTCGTTTGCTGCGGCTTCGCGACCACCACTTAAGCAAAGACGGCATTATCGTCATCAAGTCTCAAAAGTTTCGCAGCCTGCCAAAAAATCGCGAGTTTGCCTTAGAGCGTCTGCAGGCGCTGATCGACCGTGCCAATATTCCGGTGAAGACGCGCCACGCCACACGACCCACCAGGGCTTCAGTGCAACGCCGACTCAAAGCCAAAACCCATCGCAGTGAAACCAAGTCGCGGCGCTCGGACGCCAGTGGGGATGGCTACTGAATCATGAAAATCCTTGAGAACCCGTAGGCAACACCGATGAAAGCATTGCTGCAACGTGTCACGCAGGCACAGGTCACGATTAACAATCAAGTTCAAGGGCATATAGGCCAGGGTCTTTTGGTGCTGCTTTGTGCAGAGCCGAGCGATGACGAAACCGTCGCTGATCGCTTGTTGCGTAAGACATTGGCTCTGCGAATATTTGCTGATGATGCTGGAAAAATGAATCGATCGTTGCTCGATATTGGCGGTGAACTGCTCATCATCTCGCAATTCACCCTTTGCGCGGACACGTCTTCGGGTAATCGCCCGAGTTTTACTGCTGCCGCGTCACCCTTATTGGCACAAACGTTGTACGATTATTTTGTCAATCAAGCCAGCCTCTCAGGCCTTCGAGTTCAAACAGGGCAGTTTGGTGCTGATATGAAGGTCGGCTTGGTCAATGATGGGCCAGTAACCATTCCGATCACCTTGCGGTAAAACAAATGACTTTTTGGTCGCACTTGCGACAGACGAAAGGACAGCGAGTTCGATGATGTCAGTCTCAACACAGCCGCCATTGAATCGACGTATTGAGCACCCTGGGCCTTGTACGGAGGATCCGATTCAAACCGCGGCCTCTCGGTGTTTGACTGTGTATGAAACGTTACGCAGTGGTCAAACCATTCTTGAGGCTTTTTCAGCACTGCTCAAAAAATACAATGTCGACAGCGCCGTGGCTCGTCTAGAGTCTGGCTGTCTTTTTCCGGCGAGTTACGTGTTACCCGCACTATCGACCGACCCCAATTACGCGGTCTACTACAGCCAAACCTTTGAGGCATCAGCACCTTTGGCCTTGTCTGAAGGCGCTGTCACCATTGGTTTGCGTGATCAAAAGCCATGGCTTCACTGCCACGCCCGCTGGACTGACGGCAGCGGTCAATTGCATTGTGGTCACCTGTTACCCGAGCAAACTTATCTGGCGCAAGACACGTTGGTTGAACTGACCTTGCTACTCGATGCCGCCTTTGAGGTGGTTGCTGACGAGCACACGCGTTTCTCTTTATTCAAACCTCGCGTCAACCCCAATCAGAGCGTAGAACAGGGCGCTGTCTCGAGCCGGCCGCCTACACCATTAAATATGGCGCCAGGCGTCTTGGTGCGAGTTGCGCCAAACGTCGACTTTGGTCTAGCGCTTTTAGAAGCCTGTGCGCGACATGATATTAAGAGCGCTTTTGTTCACGGCGGGGTGGGTAGTGTGGTTGGCGCCGTTTTTGATGATGGCCGTGAGGTTGAGCCAGTTGTCACTGAATTGATGGTGAGAAGGGGTTATGTGGATCGGATGTCACTGCAGGTCACGCTCGATATCGCCCTGATCGATTACACCGGCACGGTATCTGAGGGTTGCTTGGCTTTGGGCAACAACCCAGTGTTGGTGACCTGTGAGTTGGTTCTTGTGCCAACACCGGCATGATTACTCGTTTTTTTGTTCAGCAGTGTCATCAAACGTCGTATTAAAAAGGCACATGAACAGCAAAACAACGAAAATAACCAATAACCATCTATAAACACACAAAACTGCGTTAACTCCGTATTGATCAATTGCGTCGGCCACTTCAGACTGCCGCCTCAGCATTCATGATCAAAAGCAGGAGTTTTGCATGTCCATTCGACTCATCCCTCATCTCAAAACAAACCATGCACTGTTAAAGTCAGTGCCGCCACGCGGCAAACAGCGTGGGCAAGGCATGACGGAATACATTGTGATTGTGGCGCTAGTGGCGGTGGCCGCTATCGCCGTGTACCAATCTTTCGGGCGTGTGATTCGTGCTCAGACAGCGGCCATTGCCAGCGAATTGGCGGGTGAGAACTCAAGCACAGCAATGTCCAATGCCAGCAAAGCCGCCAAAGAAGCATCGTCGCAATTGCGTAACAAGTCACTGAAGAACTATGGCACGAGCAGCCAGTGAGTTCGAGTTTTCGAGCGAAACAGCACGGTGCAGCGTTGTTGCTCGGTATTGCCTTGCTGGCCTTAATTGCGTTGGCTTGGCGTGAGCGCGCGTCATTGTCTCAGTTATTCATGGCTCAACAAACGTTAAACCAAGCGACCGCTGCTGCCGTATTGACGGCAGCGCAGTTTCACGCTCGAAGACTCAATGCCCATGCTTTTTTAAATCGAACCATGGTGGCGCACCGTGTGGCCATGGCTCATTTGATTACCATTGCCTCTGCTGAAAAAATGCGCATCGAAATGAGTCGACAAGCGACTCGCAACAACCCACCCGTCTTTTTGATTGGCCTAATATTTGGCCAGCAACATGCCGCCGCTTATGCCGCTGCCAAGTTTGGGCCTGCCGGGCAAACCCAGCAGGCCATCGAAGAATTGCATCGTGCCTTCCAAGCCCATGATCAAGTGCTGCACGTCAAGCTGGCCCAAGCGCGTCAAGCGCTCGTCGATCAATCGGAGAGCGAGGTCAAGTCGCTGGTGCGTGAGGTACTTGAACGTAACCTCGGAAAATCCGTTGGTGCTTATGTCGATTTGCAAGTTCAAGTCACCAATCCATTGGGACCCTTGGCGCTTGTGGTCAAAGACCCCACATCAGAGCGGTGGCGTGATTGGTTTGATCAAGTGGTTTCGCAGCACCCTTATTTGAAGTCGCGCCGCAAAACAGCGACCAATCTTTTTTGGGTTCATCCCAAGTGCCCGTTGATGTTCCCTCAGCTTAGACGCCGCGGGTATTCCGAGCTGCTTATTGATGGGATTTGGCAGGCAACTGACACACTGTCCTTTCATAAAGTCAGGGGGATCATCACCAAACTTTGCTACTGGCGTGAATACCCCATGGGCTGGGCCAACATCACGAGTCGTGCGATAGACAATGAAGCTAATCAGCAAACGAAATTAGACCAGTGGTTAAGCGCGGTTGGGCAAGCGCCAGCGACATTTGGCGCCACTAATTTTCTGCGTTGGGTTACCTCAAAGCACGTCATTGGTCATGTGTTGACCGGGTTTTCTAATTTGATTGGTGACAATTGGGGTTTGAATAGTCAAATCCGCTGGCGCAGCCGGCAGTCAGCACGCCCCTATGTTTTGTCAGGTAGTGCTGATCAAGCAACGATCGTATCAGTCAAACAGCCCATTGCTTCGCTGAACTCGCCCTTATTGCACCTAGGCCTTCGCGTGAGCGTCATGTTGAAGGCTGGCAGCCACTGGGGTCGCCACTTGTCATCGCAAGCAGCAGCCAAAGCTTACTTTGACCGATTGGACGCGCGCGCAGACGGGCGAGGGGAGTTTGATAATTTGTTTCAGCCATTTTGGTTGGCGCGACAAGTGCCAGTCGTGTCTGCTGTGCCGGTGGTGCCATGAAGCAATGCCAGCAAGGCAATGTGATGGGTGAAGCCCTATTGGTCTTTGGTGCCCTGACGTGCATTCTGACGGCGATTCACCAGACTGGTCGTTGGCAATTTGAGTGGCTTGGGCAGCAACTCAGCACCCAAACACAAGCAACCGCCTTGTCGCTCGATCACAATCGTTCATCTTTAAGGAGGGATGCCCCATGGCGCGATCTGAGCGCGAGCGAGCAAGATTTAGATCGGACAAGGCGCTTGGCTGAAAAGGAATTTCTTTTGGGCCAAAACCAATGGCTCTTTTTACAACGTCACGCTCGGTTCAAGCAGCACGCTTGGCGTTTGGTGGGTACCGGCCAAGCATCAACCGATGCGAATGTCACTAGTCGGCTTGCGAGCGCCTCAACCCTTTGGATGCAAACCGATGCCGCGAGCCACCGTGTCGTGACGCGCGTTCAGCCATCACTTGAAGCCATCGAGGCCGCCTTACGCTCTAGGGGTTCGATGACGGACTGGTTGGGGAAATGGCAGGGCAGCACACCGGCAGACTATTTAACAGGACAGAATCTCTTGGGTAACAAGCAGGGCTTGATCGGCCGATTTATTGATGAGGCCCTGCCATGGTGAAACGGTTTTCTCCATTGGTGATGTTGGGTTTGCAAGCATTGTTGTGCGTGTTGGGTCTGGCCACGCAATCAGCAGTGGCACGCCACCCGTCCTGCGCGCCTTGGCCCGCGCCCGATCACCCCGCGCTGCAGGCGATGCAAACCTGCCATGCACCACCAATTAACCGTCTTCTGGGTGATGTTTGCACTGAAGTGCGATGGCTCTGTGGCGATCTAACCATTGAGGCTTGGTTAGATCGGTTGATGACAAGCAGTACCGAAGAATGGATCGTTCATCGACTCAATCAGGGTTTGGTTTTTGCACAATGGCCAGAGCAGGAGCACTCATCTATGAGTCTTTTTTGGATCCCAGAGAACGCCCCTGTTGCATCACACCCGTCAGGTATTCGGATCATGGTTTCTCGGTTGAGGGCCAGGCTCGGCAGCCCCTTTGAGCCCCTGTTGCGTTGAATCACGGCTTTATCTGACGACTCTTTTTAATCACACGGTTGATTGTTCATGATCTCCAAACCACCACCTTGGCTCGCCAAAGTCAAATTTCTGCTGCTGCCTCTTGCGCTAGGCATTGCCACGGTTGTGGCCGTCGACTACTACCTGACGCAACGCTCGGTCGCTCTTGATCAAAACGCTCGAGCGCAACTGATTGCTCGGGTGGTGGCCTCACGTGAGCTAAAAGCCGGGCAACACCTGCAATATGATGATCTTTCAATACATGAGTTGCCACGACAGTGGGTCGGCCCAGACAGCTTTGCCCCGGATCAAGCCGATTCGATCATCGGCAAGATTTTGTTGAAAGACCTGCGCCTAGGTGAACCGATCAGTCGATTGACACTCAGTGATCCGCAGCTGCCCGCGCTGACTGAACAACTGGCGCCTGGCCGGCGTGCTATTACCATGCCGGTGGACTATGTCAATTCATTGTCAGGTCGTTTGGCACCCGGCGATCGAATCGATCTTTTTGTGACGTTTGCGCACGAAGGTCAACGCATCACCACGTTGTTGGTGTCTGCCGTTCGAGTCTTGGCAACCGATGAGCCCTTGGTCCTTGATTCTGCTGATGGCTTCGGTCTTAAAGAACGATCACTCACCTCAGTGACCCTCGATGTGTCACCCAAAGAAGCTTTGAAGCTGGTTTCTGCCAAACTTGGTGGGGTTTTAACGGCGGTTCTTCGTGTTGATGATGGTTCCTCAACCCTTTCGGCTGACACGCTATCGGCTGATCATTTGGCTGGATTTGTTGGGTTGTCACCATCACACGGTGAAGGCTCTAAACCGACCATTTTTTACGGGGATAGTCTTGGTGAGACATTGCAAGGTTCTGAGGAAGGCCTGTGACCCGATTATCAAACCAAACCCTGTTTGTGTTGATACTGATTGGCTTGACCACGGTTTTTTTACCCGTCAAGGGATGGTCAGCGTCTGAACGATCTCAGATCGAAATCACGCTTGAAATGGGTAGTGCCCATGTCATCAAGGTTAAGGCAGCCAAACAAGTGGCGGTTGGTAATAGCCAGTTGATACAAGCCACCGCTGTGTCGGCTGATGAAGTCATCCTATTTGCCAAGCGCGCTGGATTGACCACTGTCGATGTGTGGACCAAGCAGGGTAAACACCATGCCTATCGGGTTGTCATCACAGCCGCAGGGCTTGAGCAACAGCTTCAAGAGGTTCAGCACATTCTTTTGGGGCTACCCAATGTGCGCGCTCGATTATCCGGTCGACACATTGTGATTGAAGGACAGCAACTGACCACGGCTGATCAAGCCCGCCTTAAAACCCTGTTGCAGCGCTACCCCGACATTGTCGATCTCACCAGCCAAGTCGCCTGGGATCAAATGGTGCACCTAGACGTACAAGTGCTGGAGCTACCCCGACAATCGTTACGAGATTTGGGTGTCAATTGGCGTCGCGAATCAGCCAGTGATTGGTTTGGCGGTGTGGCTTGGTCGCTGGGATCGGCTGATATGCGATCAGCACAAGATGGGCCAGTGGTCGGACCTGAGCTGGCCTCAGGCGGTGCAACAGCCGCCAGCGGGGTGATGATGGGCATGAACCAGCGCCTATCTTCTCAAATCAATGCGCTGACCCAAACCGGGCAGGCTGTTTTGTTGGCACAACCCCAGTTACTGGCGCGAAGCGGTTCGGCTGCTTCGTTTTTGGCGGGCGGAGAAGTACCCTACGCACAAGTCGATAAAGACGGCAAGACGAGCACTATTTTTAAAAAGTATGGCGTCTTATTGAATGTCACCCCGCATGTCGATACGGGTGGCGTTATCCGTGCCAAGGTTGATGTTGAGGTCAGCGCCATTGATACCACGATCACTACCCCTGCGGGTCCAGCCATGCGGGTGCGTAAAACCAGCACTGAGTTCAATGTTTTATCAGGTCAAACCTTGGTGCTTGGTGGGTTTGTGTCGCATGAGGCCTCTTCACATCTTAAGGGCTTGCCTGGTGTGTCTGAAACCCCCGGGGTTGGTGGCTTGTTCGGCGTGAGCAGCGCACAAACCAGACAAACGGAAATGGCGGTGTTTGTCACCCCCATTCTGATTGATGCCAATCATCCTGACATGATGGCCCGCGTGGCAAAAGCGCAGGGCATTACTAATCAGCACATCGGTCAACCGCCCGCATTAAATGTGCCCGTCCGGGGCGAAACCAATCATGACGATCACCAGTGGCATCCATCCCATCCTGGGCTGTCACAGTGGGACAGTCTTACCAATCAATCCACGGATCGACAAAACACCACTGATTGGTCTGAATCTCACCAATATCAAAATCACAACCCATTTCCAAACTAGGAGTAATTCGCTTGTTAGATGTTGATATGATCTTCGAAGATGGGCGCAAACAAACGCTTACTGTAGACCTTCCAAGCCTTATCGGCAAAGATCCCTCGAGCCAGATACACATTGATTATTGGCGAGTGGGAAAGACACATGCAAAGATCACTCGAACAGGTGATTTTCTGCAAATACAAGATTTAGGTTCTTTTATTGGGACTCGGATCAATGGCGCGAGCAAGTCATATCACTACCCATTGTTACCCACCGATGAGGTCATTATTGGGCCGTGTCGATTGCGTTTTAAACATTCAAATCCGTCGTTAACAGCATCCATCGAAAGGACTCAAAAACAGGATGATGATGACCGCGCTGAGTTTGTTGCCCCCTTGATTGATCCTGTTTTGCGAACCGCCTTACACGCTGAACTGATCGAATTGTTCGATCTACGCAAGGTCGACCTGTCTAACTTATCCAATGAGCTGCTTAAAGAACGCGCTCGGGCGCTACTCAGTGAAATGTTTGAGCGAGATGATCGTGGGCTTTCTGAGTCACAAAGGGCGGTTTTGAGTTCTGCGGTCATCGATGATGTGGCTGGTTTGGGTGTGCTTCAAGCCTTGATGGAGGACACCACGATTTCAGAAATCATGGTCAATCATCACGATCAGATCTATGTTGAGTCTGAGGGCGCCTTAAGGCAACACTCGGCACGATTTACCGATGATGGCGCCGTTCGCACAGTTATTGAACGGATTGTCTATCCGCTTGGCAGGCGAATTGATGAATCCTCGCCGATGGTCGATGCCCGTCTGGCTGATGGTTCTCGTGTCAACGCTGTGATTTCACCCGTGGCCCTTAAAGGGGCTTGTTTAACCATTCGAAAGTTTCCCCGTCAAAGGCTGGTCCTTCAGGATTTGGTGCGACTGGGTTCGATCAGTGAGGCCATGGCACAGTTTTTGGCCACTTGCGTGGCACAACGGTTGAATATTTTGATTTCCGGCGGCACTGGCTCAGGCAAAACAACGTTACTCAATATCTTGGGTAGCCAAGTACCTGCCAAACACAGAATCGTGACGATTGAAGACGCGGCCGAACTCAAAATCAATCACCCGCATGTGGTTAGTCTAGAGGCGCGCCCCAAGAACATGGAAGGCCATGGTGAAATCACCATTCGTGATTTGGTTCGTAATGCATTGCGAATGCGCCCCGATCGCATTGTGGTGGGTGAGTGTCGAGGCGCTGAGGCGATTGATATGTTGTCAGCCATGAACACGGGCCACGATGGCTCACTGACCACTTTACATGCCAACAGCACGCGCGATGCGCTCTCAAGACTGGAAACCATGGTGCTGATGGCTGGAAAGGATTTGCCGCTGAATGCCATTCGCGATCAGATTGTGCGTGCTATTCAACTGATTGTGCAGCAAACGCGACTGGCTGATGGACGACGGGTGATTACCGCCATTGATGAGGTGACAGGCATGGAATCAGGGCAAATTCAATTGCAACCCCTCATGAGATACAACCGACTCACGCGAGCCTTTCAGACCCAATCCTTACCACCCACGTTTTTGGCGCAATGGCGTGCCGATGGTTTTGAGTCGCCTGATTGGTTCAATGAACCACCGACTCGGGCAGCCTGAACGTGGGTGTTTTGCTGTGGACGCTTTTGGCGGGTGCGGGCCTTTGCACGGCACTTTTGGTTTGGTCGGTGCAGCGGGCTGTTTTTTATGCGATCAAGCAGCACAAGGCCACCTACACCCACGAGGCGGCGCATCGTTTGCGTGATTTGTTCTTGTTTGTCGATGCCGCTATGTTGTGGCCATGTGCCTGTGGATGGGCTGGTCTGGTGGGTATTGGCGCTTGGCTTTTGGGCGCCGGTGGCTTGTTCGCCGTATTTTTAGCGGTAGGCAGTCTATTTTTACCCAAGCTGCTTTTGCGCTTGGCACTAGCGCACCGAAAAGCTCAATTTGAGCGGCAGTTGCCAGATGCGTTATTTGCACTGTCCTCTGCCATGCGTGCAGGCTCGAGCTTTGCTGTCGCGCTGCAATCATTGCCCCAACACGCGCTTGCACCACTGTCGCAGGAGTTTACCGTGGTAAACGACCGCATCCGTTTGGGTGTTGCCCCTCAAGATGCGGTTCAAGAGTTGGTCATCCGGCTGCCTGGTGAGGCACTGGGTATGTTGGCGGCGACTGTTCGCGTGGCGATTCGAACGGGAGGACCCATGGCGCAAATGCTGGAGCAAACGGGCACGACATTATTAGCCAATCAGCAAATTGCCCTCCGCTTATCCTCTTTAATGGCGCAGGGCTGGATGCAGGCTTGGGTCATGGGTGCCATGCCGCCTGGATTAATGCTGGTTTTGTCGTCAATGGACGAGGCTTTTGCACCGACTTTGTTATCGACAATGGAGGGACACATGGTGATTCTCATGATTATTGGCCTTGAGTCATTGGGGCTTTGGTGGCTTAGAGCCATTGCCCGAAGTGTAAAAAACACTTAATGGATTCAGACGAGATGCAACGCGCTCATTTATTGATATTGGTGCTGTCAGGTCTGACAGTCATGGGTTTATCGCTTGGCGTCATGACACTGCAAATACCGCTTGGCCGATGGCGACATCAGCTAGAACGCTTGTTGAGTTGGACGCAACGTGAACGTTATCAAAGGCAATTGCGACACGCTGGTTTGGATCACTGGGTGGTCGCCGATCTTTTAATGCTTCGAATCATCCTCAGTGGTGTTGGTTTTTTGTTATCGCTTTGCTTGCTTGGATCGGTTTTGATCGCCGCCATGACAGCGTTTGTTGCCTGGCTGGCCGTTTGGCTATGGCTTAGATCGCGAGCGTTGCAATACCAACAACAATTGACCGCTGAATTACCAGCTTTTCTGGATCTACTGTGCCTTTGCTTGGGGTCAGGCATGAATTTACAAACGGCGGTGGCATTGGTGTTAGACCTCTACGGTCAGGGCACGGTGGGACGCACGCAAATCGGCGCACATCGCGGTCTTTTGATGCATTGGCGTCGCTGGTTATCGGCTGTTTCTTCAGGCAGTGGCCGAGTGAAAGCATTTGAGCAATTGATGCACGATGTGAGCGCGCCATCAGTGCGTCGGGTTTGCGTGGTCATGATTCAAGCCGAACGCGCAGGCGCTGGTATGGCCAATCCCTTGATGCGGCAAGCCGAACAATTGCGTCAGGATCGATTGATGTCCATTGAACGCAAAGCCATGCAAGCCCCAGTCAAAATGCTGATGCCGTTGGTGATATGTTTTTTTCCCAGCACTTTCTTGGTTTTGGGGTTTTCAATGTGGGTGAACTTGGCAGACACACTGCAAGGGATGGGTTAAGTGAATCCTGCAAGCCAAGACTCAGATGGTGGCCTGAGCGTGCGGTACTGCGACACATTTTTAAGTCGATTAAAAGGCTTTCAAGGGCGACGTGAGATCGCCATGGATGAGGTGCTGTGGCTAAAACCTTGTTCAGCCGTGCATACCATCAGGATGCGTGTTCCATTGTCTCTTTTATTTTTAGACAGTCAGCGGCAATTGGTTCATGTTGTACCAACGGCTCGACCTTGCCGAGTCTTCGTGTGCTGGCAAGCCCGTTCTGTCATCGAAATGCGAGCGAGGCATGAGCAAGACATTATCGAAGCTTGGCATCACATTTCAATCTCACATTTAAATACTTAAGACGCGGTGATCTCGCTGGGTTGTCCAAAAACACTGATGTATGTCGGATAAAAGCTCGCGTAGAGAATGCTGCCTATCGCAATATTGACGGGCACTTGAAGGGTCGCTGTCAAATCGATCGAGACGCCCAGGCTTACCAAAACCCCCATGATGAAATCCACCATAAAGAAGATCGCTGCCCAAGCAACCCCGTACGCCAAAAAAGCCCATTTGTTGCGCCAGCAGGCAATGGCACTAAAGAACAAAGACTGCACAATGCTCGTGTTGTGCCAGCCAATCAGAACGGGGCTATACCAAAACAGTGCCGCAAGGACAAAGTAGAGAACGGCAAACATGATCATGGGTTTTCGAACGGCGTCAATCAGGGGCGCCACATCCTGCGAATCAGCCAGTGTTTGCATGGCTGTTGAAAGTTCGCCGGCAAACGGTAAAAAGACCAAAATACCGACGCCCAGACAGATGGCGACATAAATTAACCCCAGTAAAAATAATTTTTTAAAGAGACCGGGTTGACGTAGGGGTTCAAGCCATTTTTTGGGTCCAATGGTATGCCCAGCGTGAACGTCTCGAGAAATTGAGAGTGTGACGTAGGTGATGCTTGGCATCAGTGCAATAAATAAGATCGGCCCGATGGGTGCCGCAACTGTTCCAACGATGAGCAGCAGGGTAATAAACATGGCCCAGCTAAATAGCGCCATGGGCTGTTGTCGAAACAAATACCAACCAGCAAATATCCATTGCCAGCCAGCGCTTGCTGGTAGTTTTACGGCTTGCATTGTTCTTCCTGCCAAATCGTGGGTGGTCTTTCGTTGATTCTCATCCGTAGGATCCGTTCAAAGTGCGTCGGGTCATGCGGTTTTAAGGTTTCTGCTGGTCTGGGTCGATAAAAATCAAATAATCGAGAGATCCAAAAGCGCAGGGCGGCGGCTTGTAACATTTGCGGCCAAAGTTCGAGTTCCTCGTGCGTTAATGGACGGATGGCATGGTAACTACGCAACCAGGCTAACGTCTTATCTGCCAAAAGTTGACCGCTCGAGCGGTCAATGCACCAGTCATTGACCGCCACAGCGATATCAAATAACCAAAGGTCACAACCCGCAAAGTAGAAGTCGATGACCCCACCCATCACGGGTTGATCGAGCGTACCAGCAAAGAGCACGTTATCTCGAAAATAGTCGCAATGGGCGGGCCCACTCGGTAGTTTATCCAAACGTCCTGTGTTTTTTAAGGCAACCTGTTGATTTAAAACGGTCATCAACAAATCTCTCTGTTGATCTGATAAAAACTCAGTGACCAAAGTAGCTGTGTTTTGCCACCAGTCTATGCCTCTTAGATTGGGCTGTTTAATCGGGAAGTCCTGTGCGGCCAAATGCAAGCGCGCCATGGTTTGAGCGGCCAACTCGCAGTGAACCAAGGAGGGGTCGCTGACCCACTGTCCCGGCAGTTTGCTGACAATGATGGTTGGCTTTTGATGCAGGGTACTGATGCGCGTCTGATCGAGCCGGGTTTGGGGCAGGGGCGTGGGTAAGCCTTTCTGGGCCAACCAATGCATCAATTCCACATAAAAGGGCAGCTGTTGATGCGTTAAGACCTCAAACAGCGTGAGGACATAATCACCCTGGGATGTGTTTAAAAAATAATTGGTGTTTTCGAT
>CALBEY010000036.1 GCA_937888805.1 uncultured Burkholderiaceae bacterium | reverse complement strand
GCGATCCAACAATGCCAAAATCCAAAGCGATATAGCGACCCAGCGTTTGGGGTGCATCTGATACATAGATGTTGCCCGGGTGCATATCCGCATGAAAAAAGCCGTCGGTGAAAACTTGGGTGAAGAAGATCTCAACACCCACGCGCGACAATTCTTTGAGATCAACACCAGCGGTTCGCAACCGTTCGATTTGCCCCACCGGAATGCCGTACATTCTTTCCATGGTGAACACATTGGTGGCGCAAAAATCCCAATGCACTTCAGGCACCCACAACAAATCGCCGCGGTCTGAGCCAGGTCCAAAGTTTCGGCGTAACTGACTGCAATTCGAAGCCTCGCGCAACAAATCAAGCTCATCATGCAAGTGCTTTTCAAACTCAGCCACCACTTCGCGCGGCTTTAAGCGTCGCCCGTCGGGTGACAAACGCTCAACCCAACGCGCCACCACAAGCATCAAAGCCAAATCATTGTCGATGACTTCGAGCATGCCCGGGCGAAGCACCTTCACAGCCACTTCACGACCATCATGTAGCGTAGCGAAGTGAACTTGTGCAATGGAAGCAGATGCCACAGGATCAACTTCAAAGTGCGCAAAAAGCTCAGCAGGCGGCGCGCCAAGTGCGAGCTCAATGATCTTAGCGGCTTGCGCCGAAGGGAAAGGCGCCACTCGATCTTGAAGTAACGCCAATTCATCGGCCACGTCAGACGGGATCAAATCGCGTCGAGTAGAGATCACTTGACCGAATTTCACAAAAATAGGTCCGAGTGATTCAAGCGCCAACCGAAGGCGTTCGCCACGAGGCATCTTGGGCGGTGAGCCCATACGCACAATACGTAGCAATCGCACCGCAACAGGATGGTCAAAGCCCGACAGAACCAGTTCATCTAACCGGAACTTCAAGGCAATCACCACAATTTTTAAAACGCGTAACACGCTCATGTCTTGTGACTCCTGAGCGTGCGCTCTAAACGTTGTTGCAAGTGCTGCAAGCGCTCTTCAAGCGTACTGACTTTTGCAGACAGTGCCGCGCGATCTGCTTTAAAAGCATCAAAAGCTGCTACGCCCGTTATCGTCTGGGTTTCATGAGTCGCGTACTCTGCCACGTTTTCTGCCAAGCGATAACTTGAGCGCCAAACTGTGGACAGCACACCTTGGGCGACACGCAACACTTGCCGAGCGGGGACATCTCCAATGCGCTGCGCCAAGAGATCTTCTAAGTCTGGCCGCCAATGCTTGGCCAATGTTGAAAGGGTTTGCGCCATCGCCACATCACCACTCACGTGCAAAAGACCTGGTTGCTCTGGTAGTGGCTGGCCAGGGCGCCAACCCAATTTGATAAGCGCCGCTGTGTCAAGTGTCAAACAAACCTGTGACACGACGTCAGCATCAGCTGGGCTGAGCTTGCCATCAGTTTCTATGGTCAGCTTCGCTTGAATCGGACGCGCTTGAATTTCAAACGTGCAACCCACGTGCTGAGCCAGCAGCGCGCGGGCCTGGTCGTTTTGAGCCAATAGGCGATTTAAAACCGCGCATAATAAGGCGGGCGGTGTGGCACCACCCAGACGGGGAAAGGTAAAAGAAGAAAAAGACGCGGTCGTGATGGCAGTTGCCTCGAAAAAAAACTCTCACAGCGTTTAACGGTTTCGGCCGCCACACCACCAAATTTGTCTAAGGACGTGAGTCAGAAGCCAGTGGCTACTTCCAGAGGGTGTTGATGGTGACATCAGCCACCATCAACATTCGATGCCTGTCGCTTAAACGCGATCACTAGGCAATTGTTGGATGCCGGCCAACAACCAACCTTGGTTATTGGGTTTGAAGAGGTTCCACGCCTCTTCGAAACTCGCAGCTTCAGGCGCATCGTCTTCACGCAATAGACCAGAGAATCGCACGCTTGCCAAATGGCCGTTGGTCAGCTTCTCGATGCCGAGCATTTCCGCGTTCAACAAAACAATCTCTGTTTTGGAGGCGGCGGTGCGCTCTTGAAGCTTAGGCGCGTACTCAGCGTAAAACTCATCCGTCAAACGCTCACGCAGTTGCACGAAGTCGCACTCATCCCATGCTTTTTGTACGGCAACAAACTGCCTTTTGGCCTCACCTAGGAAAGTTTGCTGATCAAAGTCAACCGGAATGAACCAATCGCCCACTTGCGGTGGCTGCTCAAAACTCGGTGCGCTTGACCCCATCAGGCCCGACAAACCCGTGTTTGGCTCACGGCCTGCCGAACTACGACGATAACTGTTGTTTGCACCTCGAGCCGCTGGCTCGGTTGCCGGCGTCATGCCACCGCGTAGCGCTCGCAAAATAAAACTGATCGACAAGTAGACAAACCCGGCAATAAAAGCAATGACCAATAAGTCAGCCAATGCACCGCCCAGACCAAAGTGCGAGAGCAAAGCCGCCAAGCCCAATCCAGCTGCAATACCGGCCAAAGGCCCAAGCCAACGCGAACCCGAACGAGCACCTGCGGCAGCACCGGCAGCAGGCGCGCGGGCAGCGGCTGCAGGCATGGTGGCTTGGTTTTGCTTCATCACGTTGGTCGACTGACGACCGCTACTGAAGCCCCCACCAAAACGGCGAGCTTCGGCATCAAAGGACACGGCGACCATGGCGAATGTACTGCCCGCCAAAAGCACGATGGCCAGCATCTTTTTCCAAACGTTATTCATGACTATTTGCCTCCAGAGCAATATCACTGAAATTGTAGTGATTGGTGACGTAATTTTTACCATAACCCCACTAACCTGAAAACGGGCTTTACGCCAGTCGCACGCCCTCGTGCAGGGCCACCACGCCGGCGGTTAAATTGAAAAACTGCACCCGAGCCAGACCCGCTTGCACCATCATGGTCTTAAGGGTTTCTTGATCAGGGTGCATGCGGATCGATTCCGCCAAATAACGATAGCTGTCCTCGTCCTTGGCCACGGTTTTACCCAGCCAAGGCAAGATATTGAATGAGTACCAATCATAAGCCGGTGCTAAGGGTTTACTAACCTTCGAAAACTCCAAAACGCAAAGTTTGCCACCGGGCTTAAGCACGCGAGTCATTTCTTTCAGCGCGATGTCTTTGTGTGTCATGTTACGCAGACCAAAGGCCACGGTGACCCGATCAAAGTATCCGTCCGAAAACGGCAAAGCTTCGGCATCACAAACCGCGCTAGACATGACAAGACCGACATCAAGCATCCGGTCGCGACCGACTTTGAGCATTGAGTGGTTAATATCGGTGAGCCACACCTCCCCCGTGTCGCCCACGGCGCGCGCCATGGACTTGGCCAAATCTCCGGTGCCTCCCGCAATATCAAGCACGCGCATGCCGCGGCGAGCGCCAACGCGAGCCAGTGCAAACGTCTTCCACAGCCGGTGCATGCCACCTGACATGAGATCGTTCATGAGGTCGTAACGCGTGGCTACTGAATCGAATACATCGGCCACTTTCCTGGCCTTATCTGCTTCAGCAACGGTTTGAAATCCAAAGTCTGTTTTTTTGTCTGTTTTGTCTGTTTTGTCTGTCATGGCATGCCTGTTGCGTAAGGTTGCAACCAATGCGCTATGGTAGCGTAAGCAAAACCGCTTTTAAGCAAAACCTGTTGCGCTGTCACAGACCTGAAATATTCCGGACATAAGATATCAACAACAAAACCGTATAAAGAGGCGAGCATACTGCTCAATCCCCATGTCTAGCACCATACTTGTCATTGAAGACGAACCCGCCATCCAAGAGCTCATTGCGGTCAATTTGTCGTTCGCTGGCCACAAAGTCTTACGCGCTTACGACGCCGAGCAAGCTGACACGCTGATCCGTGCTGAGCTGCCTGATTTGATTTTGTTGGACTGGATGCTACCCGGCATCTCGGGCCTGGCGTTTGCCCGACGTCTGCGCAACGAAGAGCGCACCCGCCACGTGCCGGTGATTATGCTCACAGCCAAAGGCGCTGAGCAAGACAAGCTTGATGGCTTGGAAGCTGGCGCTGACGACTACATCACCAAGCCCTTCTCGCCCAAAGAGCTGATGGCGCGCATCAAAGCGGTGTTGCGCCGCCGGGCACCTCAATTAACGGACGATTTGACCGAAGTGGCTGGCTTGGCCCTCGATCCTTCATCACATCGCTTATCTGGTAACGGTCAACCCTTAAACATCGGGCCGACCGAATTTCGTTTACTGCACTTTTTTATGACCCACGCCGAAAGGGTTTTTTCTCGGTCACAATTGCTTGATCAAGTTTGGGGTGATCACGTTTTTGTTGAGGAAAGAACCGTCGACGTACATATTCGACGCTTACGCAAAGCGCTTGAACCATCAGGTCACGACAAACATATTGAGACCGTTCGCGGCAGCGGCTACCGCTTTACCAACCAAGTCCAGTAAGGCACTTTTGTGTCCGCGGCCCCCGCATCATGCGAAAATATGCCCATGCAATGGCATCGGACTCCCCTCGTCTATTCGGCTTGCGTCATTGGCGCAGCCACCGTTCAACTCGTTTGGCACAATCCCATCGGTTGGATTGCCTTGGCTATTGGCGCAGGCGTCTACCTGACCCATCGGCGCTATCAAGCCGCCAAGGTCGCTGACTGGGCCAGATCACCTAGTCACAACAACCCCCCCACCAACGTGGGTCCCTGGTCAGACGTGGTCAAGCAACTCAACCGCTACATACAATTGCAGCGCGAACTACTGTCCGAATCTCAAGAAACCACCGGTGCCATCATGGCGGCAGCCCAGGCGCTGCCTGTCGGGGTGATTGCCATGGATGGCAACTTGGAGATCTCTTGGTTTAACCGAGCAGCCGAACAACAACTCGACCTTGAAGAGTCGACAGACATTGGTAAAAACCTGCTGCACCTGATACGCCACCCTGAGTTTGTGAAGTACGCTCGCCAGCGCAGTTGGCCCGAGCCTTTGATTCAAAAGACCACGCAAGGCACCCAAGAGAAGTTATTAATGTTGCAGTTTGTCAGTTATGCCCGCAGTCAGCGCCTTCTCATCATGCGCGACTTGACGCAAATTGATCGACTCGAGACCACGCGGCGCGACTTTGTGGCCAACGTGTCGCACGAACTGCGCACACCGTTAACGGTTTTGTCGGGCTTTTTAGAAACCATGCGCGAGTCGCCCCCAGAGAGCTTTAGCGACGAGCAGCGCACGCAGTTTCTCGACCTGATGCAAGAGCAGGCTTACCGCATGCAATCAATTGTGGCTGATCTGCTGACCCTTTCTGAACTTGAAAACAGCCCAAGTGCTGATCAAGTGCCCATTGACGTGCCAAGCTTGCTCGAATCTGCGCGACAACAGGCGCAAGCCTTATCGGGCGGGCGCCACACCTTCGAGTGGGCGATTGACCCTGATTTGCCACTGTTGGGGTCAAACTCTGAGTTGGCGTCAGCTTTTTCTAATCTACTGACCAATGCTGTGCGCTACACCCCAGACAGCGGCGCCATTCGCGTCTTTTGGGGACGCGATCCCGAGGGAAAACGGCGCTACAGCGTGACCGACACCGGTATTGGCATCGCCGCTGAGCACATTCCCCGTTTAAGTGAACGTTTCTATCGGGTAGATCGCGGCCGCTCGCGCGCGGCTGGCGGCACCGGACTTGGTTTGGCCATCACCAAGCACATCGCCATTCGCCATGGGGCGCAACTGGTTATCGAGAGTCGGCTCGGCCAAGGCAGTACCTTCTCTTTGGTGTTTGAACCTGAGGCGAACGGCACGGCAACCTGATATGCTTTCTTCCTTTTGATGCAAATTGCCTGCCGTCGGAGATTACACACCATGTCAAAAGACACCATGCCACCCTTTCACTTGGCTTTTCCTGTTCGCGACCTCGCTGAGACCCGTGCTTTTTACGGTGAGCTTCTCGAATGTCCTGAGGGTCGCAGCTCGGAAGAATGGATCGATTTCAATTTTTTCGGCCACCAAATCGTCGCCCACCTTTCTCCCGATGAGTGCCGCGAGACCGCCACAAGCGGTGTCGACAACCACCAAGTACCTGTGCGGCATTTTGGGGCCGTGTTATCAATCCCATCATGGCAGGCATTAGCCGATAAGCTGAAAGCGGCAGGTACCAAATTCATCATCGAGCCTTACGTGCGTTTCAAAGATCAGCCCGGCGAGCAAGCCACCATGTTCTTCACGGATCCATCGGGCAATGCCATTGAAATCAAAGCGTTCAAAGACATGCAGTCCTTGTTCGCCAAATAAGGTGGGGCTTCTTTAGGATGGCCAGTGACTGGATTCGCACGATACGACCCGAGGGCGATCGTTGTCTGATCGTCGAGCTGGGCGACCAGATCGACGAAACCATTGGGCGTCGCGCCAGGCAACTGGCTCAAGCGATCGAAGCAGCCCGTTGGCCTGAAGTCATCGAGGTGATTGCGGCCTTCGGCACGGTGGCGATATTCGTGACGCCCATCTCGAACCCACCAGCCGAGGCTTTGGCGGACCGGATTGAGGCCCTCTCACAAACGTTGCCAGAAGTGGCCAACCTGCCGGGACGCAAAGTCACCCTACCCGTTTGCTACGACGCACGATATGGCTTGGACCTTGAGAAAGTGGCTGCTAACGCAGGTTTGAGTGTGCCCGCCTTGATTGCAGCCCACCAAGCGTCTATTTGTCAGGTGTTCACGTTAGGCTTCTCGCCGGGACTGCCTTACTTGGGTGTATTCGATGAGCGTTTTGATATTCCGCGCCTTAAAAACCCTCGCTTGCAAGTCAGTGCCGGCTCGGTTGGCATTGCCAATCGTCAAGCGGTTGTTTACCCCAGAATGTTACCCGGCGGCTGGAACTTGATCGGGGCCACACCAATCCGCCTATTTGATCCCAAAGCCGATGAACCCAGCTTTTTAAAGCCTGGTGACGAAGTCACCTTCAAAGCCATCTCTGTCGAAGAGTTTGAAGCCCTTCAGTCACAAGCGCCATCAACATGAGCTTTAAAGTCACCAAACCCGGTGTGCTGTCGACCTTCCAAGATGGCGGACGCTGGGGCTACCAATCGCTTGGTGTTTCTGTTTGTGGTGCGATGGATTTGGTGTCGCACCACTTGGCCAATTTGATTGTCGGTAACAGCACTGACATGGCCACGCTGGAAATCACCCTAATGGGTCCAACGTTGGTCTTTAAGCAAGCATGCTGTCTCTGTCTAACCGGTGCTGACATGCAGGCCAAACTCAATAACAAACCGGTGGCACGCTTCAGACCGATTGTGATCAAAGCCGGCGATACACTCATCATGCCACTGGCTAAAGAGGGTACGCGCGCTTATCTTGCTGTGCACGGTGGTTTTGCGCTACCGCTGGTCATGGGCAGTCAAAGCACTTACTTACGCTCGGGCTTTGGCGGCTGGGATGGGCGCGCGTTGCAAGCCGGTGACGAGGTCGGTTTCAACATCAAGTTAGACAATGCCCCAGAAAAACTCAACAAACTCTCCAATGCGCTCTGGGATACCCGCATCTATTTACCGAGTAGCTTAGGGGCATGGTCTTTGCGCAAGTCAACCGTGCGCTGGATCAAAAGCACAACCTGGCCAGAGTTCACGCGAGAGAGCCAGCAATCGGTATTGCAGACAGCATGGCGGGTGGCCAACGATGCCGATCGCATGGGGTTTCGCCTAGATGGGCCAAAGCTGGCCTTAAGCGTGGCGCGTGAAAGGCTATCAGAACCGACAACTTTCGGTACCATACAAGTACCTGCTGCTGGGCAACCCATCGTGTTGATGGCGGACCGACAGACCTCTGGTGGTTACGCCAAGTTAGGCTGTGTCGCCAGTGTGGACTTACCGATATTGGCTCAAAAAAAACCGGGCGATAATATTCATTTTTTACCGATTGATGTCGAGCAGGCGCAAGCCCTTGATGCTGCTCGACGCGCGGCCTTTGAAGAGCTGGTCATACAACTGACCAACATGCATCAACATATTCGAGCGACGGTGGCGTCGATCAATCATTTGGGGGATATCGTTTCATGACATTAAGCCTAGATTTGAACTGTGACATGGGTGAAAGTTTTGGGGTGTGGCCGATGGGCCAAGACGAGCGCGTGATGCCCTTCATCTCATCAGCCAATATCGCCTGTGGCTATCACGCCGGCGATGCCAGCACCATGCGTAAAACCGTGGCCTGCGCGTTGGCGCATAACGTTGCCTTGGGCGCGCACCCAGGTCTGCCGGACATCCAAGGGTTTGGTCGCCGTTTCATGCAAATTACCGAGCAAGAAGCCTATGACTTTGTCGTCGCGCAGGTTGGTGCACTGGCTGGCGTTGCCGCTTCACAAGGCGCCAAGCTTAACCACTTCAAAGCCCACGGCATGCTCTACAACATGGCCGTCAAGGATCGCGCTTTGGCAAGAGGGCTTGCGCGAGCCGTCGCCGATGTCGACAAGACCCTGGTGTTTTTTGGGCTGGCAGGCACTCACATGCTAGAAGAAGCCCAAGCGGCTGGTTTGACTGTCGCCAGCGAAGTCTTTGCGGATCGCACTTATCAAGCCGACGGCACTTTGACCCCTCGCAACCAGCCTGGGGCACTGATTACCGACCTTGAAGTGTCAATCAAACATGTTTTACGCATGGTCCATGAAGGGGTGATCATTGCGCAAGACGGTAGCGTGGTCAAAATACAGGCCGATACACTTTGCATCCATGGCGATAAGCCTGAGGCTCCTGCCTTTGCTGAAGCGATTAACAAGGCCTTAGCCGCCGACGGTATTGCGGTCAAACCACTGTCACACCGCGCTTAAGCCGTTAAACGCCGACTCAATAGCCGATATCCTAGCCTTTGGCTTATGGTTATCGGCTATTCTTTCCTGCCTTCAGACCAGCACCCGCTCAATACCACCCTGATTGGCCTGTTTGACATAGTCTTCGAGCCAAGTCGGGCCCAATATATGCTTGGCCATCTCAACCACGATGTAATCGGCTTTGGCGCTGGTATCGGCTTCAAACCGCGACAACCCTTGCAAGCAGGATGGGCAGGATGTTAAGACCTTGACCTCACCGTTAAAGCCGTCCTCAGCGATCGTGGCCAAGTTTTTGTCGAGCTCTTCTTGTTTGCGAAATCGAATTTGGGTCGAGATATCGGGCCGCGTCACGGCCAAGGTACCCGACTCACCGCAACAACGGTCGGTTTTGATGGCGTCCTCGCCGACGAGCGCGCGCACCGTCTTCATGGGATCTTGCAGTTTCATCGGTGTGTGACATGGGTCGTGATACATGTATCGCACCCCACCCACACCCTCAAGTTTGACGTTCTTCTCAAGCAAGTACTCGTGAATGTCAATCAAGCGGCACCCCGGGAATATCTTTTCAAACTCGTATCCTGACAGTTGGTCGTAGCAAGTGCCACAGCTAACCACAACCGTCTTGATATCGAGATAATTTAGCGTGTTGGCCACTCGGTGAAACAGCACGCGATTGTCTGTGATGATTTGATCGGCTTTGTCTTTCATCCCATTGCCGCGCTGCGGATAGCCACAACAGAGATAACCCGGTGGCAATACCGTTTGCACCCCCACATGCCACAACATGGCTTGGGTAGCGAGCCCGACCTGAGAAAACAAACGCTCAGAGCCACAACCTGGGAAATAAAAAACGGCTTCTGTCTCTGCATCCGTTTTTTGGGGATCGCGGATGATTGGCACATAGTTGGCGTCTTCAATGTCCAATAACTTGCGGGCGGTTTTTTTGGGTAAGCCGCCTGGCATTTTTTTGTTCACAAAATGCACCACTTGCTCAAGCAGTGGCGCCTTACCAACAGAGGAAGGCGGTTGCACGGTCTGTTTACGGGCGAACTTTGATAACACATCATTGGCCAAGCGTTGCGCTTTGTAACCAATACCCACCATGGCTTGGCGGGTCAGGTTAATCGTGGCAGGGTCTTTGGCATTCAAAAAGAACATGGCCGCAGTCGTACCGGGGTTAAAGGACTTGCGACCCATGCGGCGCAAAACCGCCCGCATGTTCATCGAGACTTCCCCAAAATCGATATCCACCGGACAGGGGTTAAAGCATTTGTGGCAGACCGTGCAGTGATCGGCCACATCTTCAAATTCTTCCCAATGCTTCAAGCTGATACCGCGTCGGGTTTGCTCTTCGTATAAAAAGGCTTCGATCAGCAACGAGGTCGCCAAGATTTTGTTGCGTGGCGAATAAAGCAAATTGGCGCGTGGCACGTGTGTGGCACAGACGGGCTTACATTTGCCGCAGCGCAAACAGTCTTTGATGGATGCGTTGATGGCGCCAAGCTCGCTTTGTTGCATGATGAGTGATTCGTGACCCATCAATCCAAAGCTAGGCGTCCAAGCATGACGCAAGTCTGCGCCTGGCATGAGTTTGCCGGCGTTGAAGTGGTTGTTGGGATCGACCTGGCGCTTGTAGCTTTGAAATGGCGCCAATTCTTCTTTGGTCAAAAACTCGTACTTGGTCAGGCCAATGCCATGCTCACCAGAAATCACGCCATCCAAATCGCGCGCAATTTGCATGATGCGCGCCACCGTCTCGTTGGCCTCATTGAGCATCCCATAGTCATCCGAATTGACTGGAATATTGGTATGTACATTACCATCGCCGGCGTGCATGTGTAAGGCCACAAAGACGCGACTCTTTAACACTCGAGCGTGAACAGCCAACAGTTCGGCTAAAACGGGTGCCAACGAGGTGCCGCCAAACGTGTCTTCTAAGTGCTTGAGCACCTCGACTTTCCATGAAATACGCAAAGTACGGTCTTGCACCAGATCAAACAGTGTTGCAGTCGGTTGCTCAGCCAATCGGGCCTGAACAGCAGGCATCAGGTGATCCAAGCCATGCGCCACCAGCGCTAACTCAACATTAGCCAAGGGCTCATCGAGGTGCGTCAAGACCCAGTGCCAACGATGGCGAACCGCATCGATCATGGCATTGGCCTGTGAACACCGATCGGTCAGCCAATCTTCACGACTCATGGCCTCACCGTCACCAGAGTCAAGTTTGGCCACTGTCAGGGGTTCAGCCAAGCGCGCTTGTAAAGCGTCTAGCAAGCGCAATTTGTTACGCGTGGACAGTTCGATGTTGATGCGTTCGATCTCGTCGGTGTACTCACCCATACGGTTCAGAGGAATCACCACGTCTTCGTTAATTTTGAAGGCATTGGTATGGCGTGCAATGGCCGCCGTGCGGGCGCGGTCAAGCCAAAAGGTTTTACGGGCTTGTGCACTGACGGCCACAAAGCCTTCGCCATGACGGGTGTTGGCCATGCGCACCACTTCGCTACAGGCCGCCGCCACCGCGTTATCGTCGTCACCCACCACATCGCCAATTAATACCATCTTCGGAAAACCACCGCGCTTACTTTTGGTGGCGTAGCCCACGGCGCGAAGGTAGCGCTCATCGAGGTGCTCAAGGCCCGCCAAAATGGCGCCGTTGTTGCGGCCCGTGGCATCTAGGTGGTTCTTGATTTCAACAATCGATGGGATGGCATCGCGTGCTTGCCCAAAAAACTCCAAGCACACTGTCCGGGTATGACTAGGCATACGATGCAAGATCCAGGTTGCGGCCACAATCAATCCATCACAGCCTTCCTTTTGCACGCCAGGCAAACCCGACAAGAACTTATCGGTCACGTCCTTGCCCAAACCCACTTTGCGAAACTGCTGACCTTTGATCGACAGCACTTCGGTTTTGAGGGGTTTGCTACCAGGCGCGTAGCGACCGTCAGACCAAAGGAGTTCGAACTTAGCCAAGGCGGCGTCATGAATTTTGCCGCGATTGTGCTCTAAGCGGGTGATGTCAAGCCAGTTGCCTTGGGGGTCAACCATGCGCCACCAAGCCAAGTTATCTAAAGCTGTGCCCCACAACACGGCTTTTTTGCCGCCTGCGTTCATGGCCACGTTACCGCCCACGCAAGACGCATCGGCTGAGGTCGGATCAACCGCAAAAACAAATCCCGCCCCTTCGGCCGCCTCAGCCACGCGACGCGTGACGACACCAGCGCCGCAGCGAATCGTGGCCACTGGCTCAGCCACCCCAGGTAACGTGCTCATTTGCACGGCACCCAAGGTGTCGAGCTTTTCTGTGTTGATCACCACCGAGCGCCAAGTCAAAGGCAAGGCACCACCGGTGTAACCGGTGCCACCGCCACGCGGGACGATGGTCAAGCCCAGCGAAATGCAACCGCGCACCAAGCTGGCCATTTCAATTTCAGTGTCAGGGGTGAGCACCACAAATGGATACTCAACGCGCCAGTCGGTGGCATCTGTCACGTGTGAGACGCGCGATAGACCATCAAACTTGACGTTGTCTTTTTTGGTGAGTTTGCCCAATACTTTCAGCACTTGACGACGAAGCTCAGCCGTTTGCTCAAAGGTCGCCTCAAAGGTACTGACCGCTTGGCTCGCCTGTATCAGCAAACCCGCGACCTTCTCATCGCGCGACAAGTTATCTGAAGCGCGACGTTGATCAATTTCGTTTAAGCGATGACGCAAGGCTTGGATCAGCAACTTGCGCCGTTTGGGGTTCTCAAGCAAATCGTCTTGGAGATAAGGGTTGCGTTGAACCACCCAAATATCACCCAATACTTCGTAAAGCATGCGCGCCGAGCGCCCCGTTTGGCGTTGCGCACGCAGTTCGCTTAACCAATGCCACGCCTGCTCACCGAGCAGGCGCATCACCACTTCTTTATCTGAAAACGAAGTGTAGTTGTAAGGTATTTCGCGCAGCCTTTGCTCGGCTTGAGCTGGGGCGTGGGTAGCGAGTAAATGACTGGCAATGGGGGCATTCATGGGTGGGTTGGTTCTCTGGTCGTGGGCCCTTAAATCGACATTTTAAAGTAAAGATGCCTTAACTCGGTCAAAATTCATGATCCAATCCGCACCAGACCCCCGAACGGCCAAAAGCCCGGGTTTGCTCTAAAAAGCCAGTACTGCCCACACCAGGAACGTATAACGCGCGAATTTGCCGATCGCCATCCAAAACAAACACCAACCAAATGACAAGCGTAAGCCACCGGCAACCAAGCACAGCGGGTCACCCACCACCGGTAGCCAAGACATGATGAGCGCAGCAGGGCCCCAACGATCCAGCCAGGCGCGAGCATGTTTTAGGCTTCTTTTTTGTTGTTGTGCTGGCGGCTTTGATGGTTTTACTGGGCTCGAGCGATACCGCTGCCAAATGTTGATCGCCCCACGTCCCATGCCATAACTGATGGCCCCACCAATGGTATTGCCTGTTCCTGCGGCAATCACCACCCAAACCCGATCCATCGTTGTAAACGGCCCTTGGGTGAGCAGGTAGGTCACGACAACCGGCTCGGAGCCGAACGGCAAAAGGGTGGCGGCCAATAGGCCGGCAGTAAACAATGAAAGCAGCCCGGTGATCATGAGCGGCGACGCACCGGCAGGCTTGTTGCGCTGCTGGCGCCGCGTCCATGGGATAATTCAATTTTCAAGTTCATGCTGGTTTTATGTCAACGGATTATCTAAAACGCATTCTGACGTCTAAAGTCTACGATGTGGCGCTTGAAACACCGCTTGAAGTGGCCCCGAACTTGTCAGCGCGGCTGGCCAATACGGTTTGGCTCAAGCGCGAAGACACGCAACCGGTCTTTAGTTTCAAACTGCGTGGCGCTTACAACAAGATGGCTCATCTTAGCCCGAGTGCGTTGGCACGCGGCGTGATCGCCTCGTCGGCTGGTAACCACGCCCAAGGTGTGGCGTTATCAGCCCGCAAGCTGGGCTGTCGGGCCGTGATTGTGATGCCCACCACCACCCCTCCGGTCAAGATTGAGGCCGTGCGACGCCTTGGCGCCGAAGTGGTGCTACATGGTGACAGCTATTCAGATGCTTTTGACAAGGCCACTGAAATACAAGCTGTTGAGCAAATGACCTTCGTGCACCCCTTTGACGACCCCGATGTGATTGCGGGTCAAGGCACAGTCGCGATGGAGATTTTACGGCAACACCCGGGCCCGATTGACGCCATCTTTGTGGCGATTGGCGGTGGTGGCTTGATCAGCGGCGTGGCCGCCTACGTTAAAGAATTAAGACCTGAGATAAAAATCATTGGGGTTCAAACCGAAGACTCTGATGCCATGGTGCGCAGTATCAAAGCGGGTAAGCGGATTCGTTTGTCAGAAGTGGGCTTGTTCTCTGATGGCACTGCTGTCAAGCAAGTTGGGATTGAAACGTTTCGCTTGACGAGACAGTACGTGGATGATTTTGTGGTGGTGGATACTGACGCCATTTGTGCGGCCATCAAAGACGTGTTCCAAGACACGCGCAGCGTCCTAGAGCCCGCGGGCGCCTTGGCCGTGGCTGGCGCCAAGCAGTATGCACAAACGCATCACTGGAAAGACAAAACATTGGTGGCCATCGCCTGCGGGGCCAACATGAACTTTGATCGGCTGCGATTTGTGGCCGAACGTGCCGACGTCGGTGAAGCCCGAGAGGCATTATTCGCCATCACATTACCCGAAGAGCGCGGCAGCTTTAAGCAATTGTGCGAATTGGTGGGCCCACGCAATGTGACTGAGTTCAATTACCGAATTTCAGACGCCAAAAAAGCGCACGTGTTTGTGGGCATCCAAATCAACCAAGCCCAAGAACCCACGCGCTTGGCCAAAGAGTTCCGTCAACATGGGTTTGCCACGATCGATTTAACCCATGATGAGATGGCCAAGACCCACCTGCGACACATGGTGGGCGGGCGTTCACCGCTGGCCGAGAACGAGGTGCTGTACCGCTTTGAATTTCCAGAGCGTCCCGGTGCGCTGATGCGTTTCTTAAACAACGTGCGTCCTGAATGGAACATCAGCCTCTTTCACTATCGCAACCAAGGCGCAGATTACGGCCAGATTTTGGTGGGCATTCAAATCCCAGCCGGCCAAAAGGGCCGCTTCAAGTCGTTTTTAAGCGATGTTGGCTACCCTTCGTGGAATGAAACTGAAAACCCAGCCTATCGCTTATTTTTATAAACCCGCGACCATCAGTTTGCTGCGGTGACCTTTACAGCTAGAGCGACGGCTCGGGCACGCTCTCGCGCCACCTCGACCGTATCAGCAGCGGCCAAACCCACACCCAAACGGCGCTTGACGAATGACTCGGGTTTACCGAACAGGCGCAAATCAGTGCCCGGTGCGGCCAATGCATTGGCCAACCCCTCAAACATCACGGCTTGAGCATCAACCCCGCCGTAAATGACGCGACTCGCCCCTGGCGAGCGCAAACTGACCGAGACCGGAAGGCCCAAAAGCGCACGCGCGTGCAATTCGAACTCGCTTTGAGTTTGTGTCACCAGCGTCACCAAGCCCGTGTCGTGTGGTCTGGGGCTGACCTCAGAAAACCAAACCTCCCCGCCTTTGACAAACAACTCCACCCCAAAAAGACCCAAACCACCGAGGGCCTCGGTAACGGCTTGTGCCATTTCACAGGCGCGAACCAACGTCTCTGGCGGCATGGCTTGTGGCTGCCAACTTTCGACATAGTCGCCGTTGACTTGCTGATGACCAATCGGTGGGCAAAAATGCGTCTCAATGCGGCCATCCACGCCACGTGCTCGCACGGTCAGTAAAGTGATTTCGTAGTCAAACGTCACCCACCCCTCGACGATGACTCGAACCCCTTCGACACGGCCAGCGCTCATCGCCAAGTCCCAGGCGGCGGCCAAATCACTGGCATCGCGCACCACGCTTTGGCCCTTGCCTGATGAGGACATGATGGGCTTAATCACGCAGGGAAACCCGACCGCTTGGGCGGCTTCGGTTAATTGCGTCAGGTTATCTGCGAAGCGATACGGTGAGGTTGGCAAACCCAAGGTTTGAGCCGCCAGTTCACGGATACCTTCGCGGTTCATGGTCAGTTGAGCAGCGCGCGCCGTTGGCACCACTTGCAAGGCTTGTCCGTTTTGAAGGCGCCCTTCGATCTCGACCAGTAAGTCTGTGGCGATGGCTTCGATTTCTGGCACGATCACGTGTGGTTGATACCGGTCAATGACCGCCGCTAGGGCGCGTTTGTCGGTCATGTCGACCACCTCGGCGTGATGCGCCACTTGGTGCGCTGGGGCATTGGGGTAACGATCGACGGCCACCACCTCAACGCCGAGACGCTGTAGGGCAATCACCACCTCTTTACCCAATTCACCCGAGCCCAGCAACATGACTCGCTTGGCCACCGGCGTTAAAGGGGTACCCCACTGGGGTGCGGCGAAGGTTTGGGCGTCAGGTTTGGGGTGGGCCATGCCAGCTCCAGCTAAAATCGTTGAGATGGGACTGGTTTTAGCATAACGGCCTTCATCAGCGCCCAAATTCAATCATGTCCATGGTGAAGTGACTAGGCTAAAATCAACGCATGACAGTCCCACAAAACTCCGACGCCGCTATTTTGCTGGCGGGCCAACAAACCCTCGCTCTTGAGGCGCAAGCCCTGCAGTCGCTTGGTGAACAGCTTGACGACGCGTTCGTGAATGCCGTTCGATTGATTTTGGCGTGCCAGGGGCGAGTGGTGGTTTGTGGCTTGGGCAAGACCGGCCACGTGGCCCGTAAACTCGCCGCCACACTGGCCTCGACCGGCACGCCGGCGCTTTTCATGCACGCCGCCGAAGCGCTGCATGGCGACTTGGGTATGCTGACGGCCAATGACGTGTTGGTGGCCCTTTCGCACTCAGGCAGCGGGCATGAATTGCTCATGATCCTCCCGAGCGCTCAGCGCTTGAAAGTACCGGTGATTGCCATGACCGGGCACCCGGGCTCTGAGTTGGCCAAACTCGCTGACATTCATTTGCACGTTCGGGTCGAGCAAGAGGCCTGCCCACTGAACTTGGCGCCAACCACCAGCACCACGGCAGCCTTGGCTTTGGGGGATGCACTGGCGGTGGCCACTTTGCAGGCCCGTGGTTTTAATCAAGAAGATTTTGCCCGAGCGCACCCTGGCGGCGCCTTGGGGCGGCGGTTGATTACCCGAGTGCGCGACATCATGCGCCAAGGCTCAGCGCTACCGACAGTGGCCGAAGAGGCCTCAGTGGCCCAAGCGTTGATGGAGATTTCCAAGAAAGGCATGGGCATGACCGCAGTTCTCGATACATCGGGACGCGCCGTCGGCATCTTCACCGACGGTGACTTGCGACGCCTGATCGAAGCCCAAGGCGATATTCGCCAAGTGCCCATCAAATCGGGCATGTCACCATCGCCACAACACATTTCTCCCGATGTCTTGGCTGTGCAGGCAGCGAGCATCATGGATGAGCGGCGCATCAGTCAATTACTCGTGGCCGATGACACGGGGCGACTGGTCGGCGCGCTACACATGCACGACCTGATGACGGCCAAAGTGATATGAAAGCGCTTTTTACCCACCCCGCTGAAGCCTTGGTATTGGCCCGTATTCCCGCCGACGTGGTGGCACGCGCACAGAAAGTTCGGCTGATGGTGTTTGATGTTGATGGCGTTTTAACGGACGGCAGTCTTTGGTATGGTGAACAAGGTGAGTCGCTGAAACGGTTTCATGTGCTCGATGGCCATGGCCTCAAAATGCTCACGGCGAGCGGTATCATCGTGGCCTTAATGACCGCCCGTGACAGCGTTATACTTTCACGCCGTGGTGCTGAACTCGGTTTATCACATGTCTATCAAGGCGTGCGTGATAAAGCCGCCGCCCTAAAAAAACTGGCATTAGATGAGGGATTGGCACCTGACGCTGTGGGCTACATGGGCGATGATTTGATTGACCTCGCGGCCATGCAACGTGCCGGCTTGGCCGTTTCCGTGCCCAGCGCACCAGCCTATGTGGCGCAAGGCGCCCATTGGGTCACCACGGCTGCCGGCGGCCAAGGTGCGGTGCGCGAATGTTGCGACGTGGTCCTTGCCGCTCAAGGCAAGCTAGGCTCTTTTCTACAGCCGGGCGTGAGTTTGCCCGGTGCTGTTCAATGAGGCGCGCCCCGTGAAAGATCGCTTCCCCACCATCATGTCCGTGGTTATTTTAGTGGCGCTGGTGATTGGCACCTGGGTTGCTGCAGAACACACCAAACGGGCCGTGGTGATTGAAGCCGCCGCCAAGAAAACCCACGAACCAGACAGCTGGTCGAGAAACTTTACCGTGGTTCGAACCAATGAGGCCGGCTTGCCGATTAGCCGCTTGGTGGGCCAATACATGGAGCACTTCCCTGATGATGGTTCGTATGACATCACCCATCCTGTTGCCACCAATGTCCCCAAAGAAGGTCGTGTCACGCAAGGCACCGCGAACATGGGCACGGTTTTGGATGAGGGCAATCGCATCGTGCTCATGGGTGACGCCTTTGTGTCTCGTCTTCCAGAAAAAGACGATACTGACCCGATGAATGTGCGCAGTGAAAAAATGACGATGCTCGTCGACGAGGACGTTGCTTACACTGACCTTTATGCTGTGGCGCGCGATGGTCGAAAGCGGCTATCGGGTATCGGCATGCACTACGACAATAAAACAGGCGAACTAAGCGTAAAACAGTCTACCGACGTTGAGATTAGCCCTAGACAAACGGAGAATTCGACCCCATGAGGTTCATTTCAACTGCGCTTTTGACGCTTCTCACGCCTATATTCGGGATGTCCATGGCACTGGCCCAAATCAACATCCTGTCAACCCAAAAAGACGACAACACGGAGCCGGAACCTGCGACTCAGATTTTGTCGGATACCTTGGTTTATGACGACGCCAAAAAAACCAGCCGTTTTACTGGTGATGTGGTCATGACGCGCGGGCTTTTAACACTCACTGCTGATGCACTGGACTTGAGAGAAGACAGCGAGGGCTTTCAATTTGGCATTGCTACCATGGATGAGGGCAAACGCGTCTATATTCGTCAAGAGCAGCCTGAGGAATACAAAGTGCTTGAGGGCATTGGTGAGCGGGCCGAATATGATGGCAAAGCTGAAACCTTTGATTTGATCGGCAAGGCACGGGTGACGCGATACATCTGCGGCAATCCGTATGACACCATCAGTGGCGAGCGGGTTCGCTACAACCAAAAAACGGACACCTACCGAGCCTTCGGTGGCACCAACGCCGACACAGCCGATGGTCGGGTTCGTTCGGTGGCACAGCCTCGCGCCAAAATCGAAGCGGCGATCGAAGCCTGTCGCGTTCTTCACGCTCAGGGGCAGTTACCCGCTGGGGTGCCCGCACCGGAGATACCTTAATGAGCGAGATCGCCGTCACACCCGACCTCCTGAACAGCACTGGCAAACTCGATGTGGTGGGTTTGCGAAAGTCTTACGGTGGCCGGATGGTTGTGCAAGATGTCTCACTTAACGTCAGCGGCGGCGAAGTCGTGGGTTTACTTGGGCCCAATGGTGCCGGCAAGACCACGAGCTTTTACATGATCGTGGGTTTGGTGCAAGCCGAAGCAGGGCGAATTGAAATCGATGGGATTGCAATTACCAGTTTGCCGATACACAAACGCGCGCGCCGCGGCCTTTCTTACCTACCGCAGGATGCTTCAGTCTTCAGGCGCCTGAATGTTGAACAAAATATTCGGGCGGTGCTAGAACTCCAAATCGATGCCCAGGGCCGCACCATTGGTAAGGCAGAAATCAACTCCCGGCTTGAAATGTTGCTCGATGAATTGCAAATCAGTCACCTTAGAAAAAACAGTGCCCTGTCTTTGTCTGGCGGCGAACGCCGACGCGTTGAGATCGCCCGAGCATTGGCCACGAGCCCACGTTTTATTTTATTGGATGAGCCGTTTGCAGGCGTGGATCCGATTGCCGTGATTGAGATTCAACGCATCGTGCGGTTTCTAAAAAGTCGTGGTATCGGGGTCTTGATCACAGACCACAACGTGCGTGAAACATTGGGTATTTGTGATCGAGCCTACATCATCAGCGATGGGGCCGTTCTCACAAGTGGCGTCCCAGATCAGATCATCGATGACCCAGCGGTCAGACGGGTCTACCTCGGTGAACATTTCAGAATGTAACTATTTGGTTACTGGCTTGATTTCCTGAAGCAACTCGATACACTGAAATAACAATGCAACATTAAGCATTGTGTTCATGAAACGCTTGCTCGAAAGGAGATCGATATGAATGTGCAAATCACTGGTCATCACCTGGAAGTTACCCCAGCAATTCGTGAGTACATCAATACCAAGCTTGAGCGCGTCAGCCGACATTTTGATCATGTGATCGACACCAAGGTCATTCTTTCTTTAGAGCCGCTAAAGCACCGCGCTGAAGTCACCCTGCACCTGCGTGGTAAGGACATTCACTGCGAAGCAGCAGAAGAAAACTTGTACGCTGCGATTGATTTATTGACCGATAAAGTCGACCGTAAAGTGGTTGACTACAAGAAAAAAACCCAAAGTCATTTTCAGACGCCCGCTAAAAGACAGATCGTCGCCGAAAAAGAGCTTATCTAACCTCTTTTCCTGTTAAATTAAATCTAAAAAAGTCTTATGTATTTAATTATTGCACTGCCGCATAAACCCTTATAATTTGCTTCATGAAACTCTTGTCGCAAATTCTGTCCCCGGAAAACGTTGTTTTAGATATTCCGGTCACCAGCAAAAAAAGGGCGCTCGAACAAGTGTCGTTATTGTTCGAGAATCATCAAGGCCTCGAGCGAGCGAGCGTGTTTGATAGCTTGTTCGCTCGAGAACGCTTGGGCTCAACAGGCTTAGGACACGGTGTCGCTGTGCCTCACGGGCGGGTTAAAAATATTGATCGCCCAAGCGCGGCCTTTGCCCGACTGGCCCAGCCCGTGGCGTTTGATTCCCCTGATGGGCAGCCTGTTGATCTTATCCTGGTTCTTATCGTCCCCGAAGCCGCAACACAGCAACATCTGGATATACTCGCAGAAGTTGCGCAGCGTTTATCAGAGTCGTCGATTCTCGATCAGTTAAGACGCGAAACTGATGCCATGCGCATTTACGAATTGTTAACGGCCACGAGCGCGTTAGCGAGTAAATAGTCGGAGGCGACGATGCTGTCGGTACAACACCTCGTGCAAGACAACGCCGAGGATGTGGCTTTTGAGTGGCTGGCAGGTAACGCCGGCGCTGAACGTCGCATCCCTGATGACGGTCGAGCCGCTGCTGACCTGATTGGTCACCTCAACCTCATCCACCCGGCTCGAATCCAAGTCTTTGGGCGCGAGGAGATGGCGTATTACAACCGCTTTGACGCCAAACGACGGCGTCATCACCTAGAAGAACTCGCCTCAGGTGGTGTTCCGGCCATCTTGGTGTCAGACGGCTTGGATGCACCAGCCGACTTAATGGCGTTCTGCGATCAAGAACAGTTACCACTGCTGGGCACACCCGTGCCGGCGGCCATGGTCATTGAAGTGCTTCGCATCTATTTGGCCAAACGATTTGCGCCAACCATCACCGTACACGGCGTTTTACTCGACGTGCTGGGTGTGGGCGTCATGATCACCGGCGAGTCTGGTTTGGGTAAAAGTGAACTGGCCTTAGAGCTTATTTCGCGCGGCCATGGATTGGTTGCCGATGACGCCGTTGAACTGTCTCGTACGGCGCCCCACGTGATTGATGGTCACTGCCCTGATCTGCTACAAAACATGCTGGAAGTGCGCGGTCTTGGCTTGTTGAACATTCGTACCATATTTGGCGAGACCTCCGTGCGTCGCAAAATGAAACTCAAACTCATCGTGCACTTGGTCCGTGCCTCGGCACAAGAAAAGTTTGAACGCTTACCCATTCAAGACATGACCCAAGACATCTTGGGTGAGCCAATCAGCAAAGTGATGTTGCAGGTAGCCGCGGGGCGCAATTTGGCTGTGCTGGTAGAGGCGGCCGTACGAAACACAATTTTGAAGTTACGCGGTATCGATACATTGCAAGAATTCATGGAAAAACAAGCCGAGGCCATTGCCCGTGACAACAACCACGCATGATGTTCTTCAAAGTGTTGTCCTCATCACTGGCATTTCAGGGTCAGGCAAATCAGTCGCCCTCAAATGGTTAGAAGACGCAGGCTATGCGTGTGTCGATAACTTACCCGTGCAATTACTTCAAGACTTCATCGCCGGTGCTCGCGATTCAGATGCTCCGCGCGTGGCTGTGGCCATCGACGCCCGTTCGCAAGGTGACTTGAGTCAACTGCCAGACATCATCACAGCCCAGCGCACCATGGGCACCCAGATTCGAGTGGTGTTTCTAGATGCCAATGACATCACCTTGATTCAGCGCTATTCTGAATCGCGGCGCCAACACCCTTTGGCCAAGGCCATCACCAAAACAGGCCAAACACCAACCTTGCGTGATTGCATTGCCCTTGAACGCGACATGCTTGATCGGCTGCGTACCCAAGAGCACGTGATTGACACCTCAGGGCTCACGCCCGGTCAGCTACGCGATTGGATGCGTGATTTTGTGGCGGTCGATCGGCCCAATCTCATTTTGACACTCGAGTCTTTTGCGTTTCGCCAAGGTGCGGCGCGCGATGCCGATCTGGTGTTTGATGTTCGTTGCCTGCCTAACCCTCACTACGACCCCGAGTTGCGTCCGTTAACCGGCAATGATGAGCCCGTGGCGAGGTGGCTTTCCGGTTTTGATGACGTCAAGCAAATGATTGATGACATCGAGGCCTTTACGCGCAAGTGGTTGCCCCGCTACACACAAGACACGCGCAGTTACCTGACACTGGCCGTCGGTTGCACCGGCGGCCAGCACCGTTCGGTGTATGTCATTGAGGAGCTGGCCAAACGCTTTGCCGACATGCCGAACCTACTGGTGAGGCATCGTCAACAACCGGGTCTGAAACGAACCAAGGGCACTTAGATATGCACGCCAGCTCACTGTCGACCTTTGCCATCCGAGCCGCTGTTTTCTTAACAGTGATTTTTTTGACGGCTTGCGGGGGCAGCAATACCGGGGGCTACTACAAAGACGATGGCCCACCGCGAAATCCACCCTCAAACTTAGACAGCATTGCTGATGCCACACCACGCGTTGAACCACTCGCGCGTGGTCCAAACCGGCCCTACACCATCATGGGCAAGCGCTATGTGCCAGACACCAGTGGCCAACCCTATCGCAAGCGTGGCATCGCTTCTTGGTATGGCCGCAAGTTTCATGGCAATCCAACCTCCAATGGTGAGCGCTATGACATGTTTGCCATGACCGCGGCTCACACCACCCTACCAATTCCCAGCTACGTTCGGGTCACACGGGTCTCCAATGGCCAAAGTGTGATTGTTCGTGTCAATGACCGCGGTCCGTTTCTGCACAATCGCGTGATCGATTTGTCCTATGCCGCAGCCCATCGGCTTGGCATGGTTCAAGCCGGTAGTGCCGAGGTGGTGGTTGAACGCATCATGCCTGAGCAAATCAGAGCGGGCACTTGGCGCAATACCGACACTGCTGTGACCAGCAGCCCCGCGCCCAGACCCGCGAGCCCTCCCAGCACAGCCAGCAGCAATGGTCAGATGTTTGTGCAGATTGGGGCGTTTCGTGATCAGGCCAATGCCCAAAGTTTGGCGACCCAAGCCGCTGGGCGCCTACCGGTGAATGTCCCCATTGAGGTGGATACGGGTCCCGATCTGGTTTATCGCGTTCGGGTGGGGCCCTTTAACAGCCGCGAAGCAGCAGAGCAAGCGGCCAGTCCCATTGGACAAGCCCTTGGTGTATCCACGAGCTTATCGGCGCCTTAGTCCTGTTAATTTGTGTCTCAATTGTGCTTTGTACGCGCCAACAAGCGCGCGTAACAAACATCTTTCGGTTGCCCGAGCGCTTGAGCCATGATTTTGGCGGCATCGCGCGTTGATGCATGGGCCAGCAGTGCGTCCATCCAAGCGTCTACAGCCGGTGAAGCCACCTCGTCTTCGATGCCAGTAGGGCCACCCTGTGGTGGATGCAACAAAACCACATATTCACCTTGCTCACGAAACCGGTCCGCCGCAATCCACTGCACGACTTGATCAAGGGGCAAGGTCACACATTGCTCAAAGCGTTTGGTCAATTCACGCGCCAACGAGACTTGCCGCGCTGGCCCAAACACGGTCAGTAAATCTTTAAGCATGGCACTGATGCGATGGGGCGCCTCAAACCAAACCA
>CALBEY010000035.1 GCA_937888805.1 uncultured Burkholderiaceae bacterium | reverse complement strand
TTTTGGGTGAAAACTACTGCCCTAAGTGGGTCAGTTTTGGGCGATCGCCAACAGAACTGACCCCCAAAAGTTGGACATCAAGTCAATTTAAGGGGGTCGTTCACGAAGGTGGCAGGCTTACTTAGTACCCAAGACCAAGGTTGGCATTCCTCCGATTCAGTATTCACATCATAAATGTCTACTGAATCGGGGGAATGCCAGTCCAGTTCTTGATCTTGCGGGTACTTGGGTGGCAGTTTTAAATCGGCACAAATAGCCTAGTTTAAGAGCTTATTTCTTTACCGCTTTTGAGCACGAAGCGTAATTTACATTTCGACTTGTGATGTTGAACTTTTCCTCAGCGGCTCCTCGTGCAATACTGAAATCGAGGGAACCAGAAATCTTACGCACAACTTTTTTATAGTGTTCTAAGATTGTTTTAAATTCTAAACGCTGCACAGTTGATAAAGATTTTGAACCCTCACATACATAGGCTGCTCCCATGAGAGCGTAAGCCTCAACCAGAGCGGTGGGATCCTTGATCTCTACCGTTGCTGAAGTGGCTGCGCAAGAAACACTTATCAATGCCGCGCAAGTTACTTTTTTAAGCATTTGATTTCCTTTTTTCAGGGTTTTAGGCCGGGAACGCCCATCAGCCTATGGTTGAGTTCGCGGTAATTAACCACTCAGGTTTTGTTTTTACGATCGCTACTTTTCAAAAAAAATATATCACATTGAAACAGGACATTCCATAAGTCTGTCCATTGGATGGCGCCAAGCTTCGTGAATTGCCTGGCTATTCCCATATGAGAACGTTGGGTAGTTGTGGGTCCAGTTTCCTTAATATGGTGTAACCAACACCAGACAAACCGCGAAACAAGCCCAGATTAAAAGCCGTGCCAGCCGCATTCCAAGCGTAGTCGCCTTGCTCGTGACGGTTCGCAATAATTTGTGCCAGTCGTTGATCCGATAATTCCCCGAGCGATGGTTGTTTTAATATTTCACCGGCTTCGGCCAAGAATTCAATCGTACCGAGTGTGCCGCAACACAGTGTGTCAACATGTTGTGGCCATTTGGTCTTTGTGTTGTGCAGGGCACGGTTGATGTCGTCGGTTATCAAATGCGACCTGACCTCACCCAAACGACTGCCTGCAATGCGAGCAAGTCCGATGCCGACCGCCCCGTGACACCACTGATTCGGCAAAGGCAAAGCCCCTTCTGCTTGGGTAATACGCAAATCAGACCAATTGAATAAATCTGCTTGATAACAACTGGCTTCGTAAGCCAAACACTCTTGTGCCGCTTGTGCAAAGTCATCACGGTGACTTGCTAAGGCTAAGCGTGATAGCGCATACGAAAACCCTGCTGCACCATGGGAGAAACCTGTTAATGGAATCTCACTGACGCCACTGACTGCCCAGCTGCGCTGACCCGATTCACCCTGCCGGGGCTGTCGTAATAAATGCTTGCCGCAAGCCACGGCTTTGGCCAATACGTCCGCTGACTCAGTCCTACGGTAAAGCGCCAACAAGCCTAGAATACCGCCAGCGCTGCCCCCAATGACATCCAAAGCACGATCAGCAGTGATCAATTCTTCAGAGAATAATGTTGACGCGCGCAAAGCGTCTTCTGATAAAGCGGGCTCGGCCAGAAGCTCAGCAATCACTGTCAGTGCGTAAATCACCGATCCAAGTCCACAAGCGCCGCCAACCCCCAAACTTCTCGCCCACCTTGGCGCAGAGGGCAGGGTGATTTGCGCCCGAGTCGATGCAAGCGCTTTTAACGCAAGTTCGCGACTCCCAGCGTCGTCAGCGTACCGAGCGTGAGCAGCCAGAAATAGAGCAATGCCCGTTGTGCCGTTGTAAAGATCGGGTCCGATGGTGACAAGTTGGCCGACCTCGGAGTCTCCTAGCCAATCTAGACCCAACCAGGCAGCGCTTTTGTCTTTGATCGAACCATGCTGGCCAATCGTTGCCGCGATTTGCGTGGCCTCTGAAGCCAAAGACGCTCGATCTAAACTCGGTATTGATGGATTGAGCTTGCGTCTGAAGAGATACTTTTCATGACTGTCGACATTGGACCGTGATACAAAACTGGTGCTGACCTTGATGATGTCAACTTGACGTTCGATCTCTGGCGCAGACCATTGGGTCAAACGCTGCCTAGCCCGCTGAAGTCCTGGTAGGGCACCTGTTTGACTCTTTTGACCGGTGATGGCTCTGATCGAGTCTTCATCGCTTGGCGAAACAAAGTGTGGCACGTTTAAATTCACCAAAGCGATACGCTCGGCCTCTTGAAGCGGCCACAGTAAATCATCTTGTGTGTCCCAGTCCGCGAGCCTCGATAAAAACTCTGCCTGTGCGCTCCACGTCACGCCATCGGTCATGCTGCGGTGGTCTTTGAGCCTTTGCAGCAGCATGTAGTAGAAACGGGTGTTACGAATAACCTTACGGACGGGAAGCTTGTCAAAAGGACTGAGTAAGTTTTCTATGCCAATAGCATCGCGTTGTTTGAGTAGAAAATGAGAATATTGTTCAAATCCCTCAAAGAAAGCCGATAAATAATCACCCAATTGAGCGTACTGTCCTTGGATGTGGGGGATGTTGGGCGTTTCAGTTGCGTCGTTAGGGACCTGCATCCAGCGCATCGCATCGGTATTGGGATTTTTCCAGACACCGACGGGTGCACTGCCCTTGACTGCATTTAATCCACCCGCATCAAAAATCTTGTTGTTAGGGCTCTTTGCATAGGATGGCAGCATCCCAACCATCAAAACCGAATTGATAACGGCTCGGTTTGACGCGATTAGCGCAGCCGTTTCAGGTGTTTCTTGCTCCGCTTCGGGGGTGGAGGCCTGCAATATCATTTCCAAATCAATGGGGACCGGGTGCGCAGCATGGGCAATGATGTTTTCAAAATGCATATCAGTGCTGGCAAACAAATGAAACACGGCTAACCACGCACCAGAGCGACGATAGAACTGTTCAATATCTTGGGTCGACACGCAAGAACTGTGTTCGATGAACTCGGTCCAACCGTATTCAGGTCGCGCAATCGCCTTGGCGGGTTTGAGATCCACGGGCGGTGAGCTCGCGTTAAACCGTTCAATGAGATCGTGCCATGCCACGTCAAGGCGTAGGTCCTTGGGTTTGTAGACAACCTTGGTCTGGTCTTCAAACGTGATGATTTGTACCGAATGACCAAAGTTATGTGGGTCGGACAAGTCGCCACCAATCGCCTGCACTTTGACGGACGGTGCCGATTGTGTGATGAGCGCTTTGATCTGTGCGACGTCAGCGTGAGTGCGATTTACGAGCTCTGCGGTGGTGTCTATCCATTGCCTGACAATCGTGGCTGTTAAGCGCAATAAGACAGGTTTTTCAGTAAAAATCGAATCGAATTCATTCGCTTTGAGGTCTTTTATCAACTGATCGATGCAATCGGTGCCAGCAGCGTCGGTTGCGGGTGGCAGTTTTCCATCGGGGTGCCCTTTTTTTAAAATCGCGACAAATTTGCTGTAAAGCAGCGGTGCATACAGCGATGTGAGCAACTTTAAAAGCCCATGGCGCAAATCTATTCGGGCACTATCGCCAAACAATGACAGCGCTGGTTGAGTCGTCTTGCCGATCATTTTTGCTTCAGCGTGCGTGACAACCGTCAAAAAAAGCGCCTCAAACGGAAGCGGCTCAGCGGCACTTACTGCCAAAGGTTGGTGATGATCAGCGCCATGGGTTAAGGCCTGATAAACCCATTGCGAGTCCTCAAACCACGTCGGTGCCGCAGTTCCAGGCAAATGCCTTGCATCAGCCAATCGAGGTAGGATATCGTCAATCGAAAGACTGTCTCGGCCAATGCGTTTAAAAAACAAGCCCCAATCGCCGCTCGAAGCCGAACGACACCAGGCGGCAAGCTTTAGGGCGGCACGGTCTGTGTTTTCCTTTTGACCGAGTTGTGGTTGATACTTAACACTGAGCAGCTCATCGATCGTTGCGGCGTTTACCAAAAGTTGTTTCAGATCGTAGGCCAATTGTTTTCCTTGAAGGAGCCGCCAAATCGGCGTTGTTGTTTTGGGTCTTTCTTTAACGCTGATAGGTAATCATAGCGTTAAGACCATACGTGTTGTCTGATGCTGAGCCACGAGCCCAAAACGCGCCATCAAGCCCCGACTGGCCCAATTATTGCTGGCGGCAACCCCTGAGATTGTTTCACAGCCATGTTTTTCGGCATATGCGAATAACGTCTGTGTTAAGACATCGGCGGCACCCGTTCCCCAGTATCTTCGTTTGACATAAATAGAGTCCACATAGCAATCCTTATTGTCGACAAATAGGGTGACTTGTCCGATTAACGTTGAATCTTTGTGCATGATTAAGTACATGCATTCTGCCATGGCCAGTTGCTTATCGATACTGTCGACGGTGACATCTGGAATAGCAAGTCTTCTTTTATAGGCGTCTCGATATAAGTCGCATAATTCAGTGTTGATGGCGTGATCACCACCGCTATAGGGTCTAACAGAAAAGTCTGACTGTATTTTGGTGTCATCGACTTTGACTGGGCCTTGATAAAACACCTGCACATCCAACAGCGTGAAGCCTAGCTCACACCAAAACGCATGGCACTGAACGGTTTTATCAACAGCCTGCATTGGCTGCTGATCTAGGCAGATGATTATTTGTGTTGTGAAGTCGCTTTTAAGCTGCCTCGAGAGGGCCTGTATGAGTGCTCTGTGCTGTGTGGTGTGAGGGTCATCACCCAATACGCCACCGTAAGGATAGTACAAGGTCGTGTTGGCCTGAATGCTTGCAAAAGCTTTGTATGTGTACATGCCCCGCAATTCGCCATCGACCATGAGTGCGATGCCGTCGCCCTCGAATTTGTCTTTCTCGTCAGATGGGTTTTCAGTCTTATGGGGCCTTGATAACAGGGTGTCGTAAAACTGCGTGACAGCGCGCTTGCTCAACTGTTTCGCACTGACAAAAGACGTTGAGGCGTTGTGCATGCTATTAATCGCTTAAATCAACGGTGACGTTCCAAACCCTGGTGATGAGCATTGGTGGTTAAATAGCCAATCAACATGCTTCTAACATGCCGGTCGGGTGTTCCAGAAAAAACCATTGTATGCGCCACCCTGCACCCCACCAGCAGCCTGCTCCAGCACATTATCAGAGACATCCTGTTCAACAACTTCATCCAGTTCAATGTTCATGGCAAACGCCAAAGTTGGTACCCATGTCCAAGAGGGTGTGGGTTACCGGTTAGTAGTAACCAATGCTTTTTAAGTGAATTTTTAAGAATGCCAGCAGTTTGTAAGGCCAGTGTTTAAGAGTTGTCAACCATTATTCGAATGACTGTTTACAACTGCTTTGTGTAACTGCTAGGGTTGGCTAAACCCATTGGCTCGCCCGTCAAAACTGAAATCAGTGGGCCATCACAATAGGCCTATGCATGCCGGCCGTTTCTTTAAGGCCCTTGATTTTGAGTCTCCCCGTGATATCTGGCACTGTTTTGGGTGAATCAATTCGCCTGCACAGATGCGTTTTGGTTTTGACGGCCAACTCGGCATTTTTTTAGATCGCATTTGGGTTATGTTAGAAATCCATTAACCCTGATGTTGATGATCATGACAATTGAGTCCTTTAAACTGCCCACCACTGACCTCGGCGTTCACATCGTTGGCCGCAAGCGCGGCAATGGACCACCCCTGCTGCTGCTACACGGCAACCCGCTGACTCATTTGAGTTGGGAGCGTATTGCGCCTCGTTTGGCTGATGAGTTCACCGTTGTGACGACCGATTTACGTGGTTATGGTGACAGTGATAAACCTCAGGGACTGCCAGATCACAGCAACTACTCGTTTCGACGGATGGCGCAAGATCAGGTCGATGTCATGCGCCAACTCGGCTTCGAGCATTTTGGGGTCGCAGGGCATGATCGCGGGGCTCGCACCGCCTTTCGGATGGCCATGGATCATCCCGAAAAAGTCAGTCGCGTCGCCTTTTTGGATATATTGCCGACACATTGCGTTTTTCAGAACATCAAGGCACAAATGGCCATGGACCTTTACCACTGGTGGTTCATGGCTCAACCAGATGGCTTTCCCGAAACGTTTTTAAGCGGCAAAGAGCAGTACTACATTAGCACGAAGCTGTTGAAACAAGGGCCTGGGAAAGGGGGCTTCACGCAAAGAGAGGTCGATGAGTACATTCGCGTTTGTACGCCTGAGAATATTCATGCGGTCTGCGAAGACTACCGAGCCGCCTTTCACATCGATTTGCCAATGGACACCAGAGACTTCGAAGTCGGCCGCAAGGTACAACCACCCGCTCTCGTGCTCTGGGGGGCCCAAAGCCACACCGCCCTTCGCCACGATCCGCGTGAGGAATGGCCAAAATATTGTCATCACATCGTTGACATGATTGAACTGCCTTGCGGTCACTACCCTAACGAACAAGCTCCCGATGAAACCTATCAGGCATTACAGACTTTTTTCTCGGCTCAATTGAAAACATAATCTGAGCTTTGGTGGCCGTTCACTAATTAAGTGACGGTTTGTTTTGGTATGAAGGGCAACCGGTCATCGTAACGGCAACCTGAGAAGCCGTTATTTTCTAATGCATGCAATCCACTGTGGTGGGTGCTGAGGCTGCACAGAAAGATGTTTTACGGATACGCTAACGTTTTTGATTGCCATCAAACGCTACCGCAATGTGAGGTGTCTGGCCATGTCTGATCGATCTTATTCACCCGAGCTATTTTTTTCTGAGAATTCACCTTACGCACGTATTTGCAGGATGGCTCTCCGTGAGCGCGACCTGTCAGCGCAAATCAAAGAGACGGTCACGGCACTGCGTGATCCCCAGGCGGTGGTGTTGCCACACAACCCAACGGGCCGTGTGCCTGCCTTGCTGTTGTCTGATGGCACCACGTTGACAGAAACCACGTTGATTTTGCAGTGGCTCGATCAGCAAGGAACCCGATCCGCGATGATGCCAGCAGATCCGAAAGGCATTGCAGCCTACGGTCGTGTGCTCGGGTTACTCGACGGGATTGCTGTTTGGAATCGCGAGTTGCGTCGCCCTGAAAACGAGCGCAGTCCATCGGTTCTGAAGCTCGAGGCCGTTCGGGCTGATCGAATCGCCGATGCCCTGGAACGTGACGTGGCGGGCGGTGCTTATGCCAAGATTGACATGGGTGCGCTGGCGCTCTTGGCTGTGCTTGGGTACGCCGAGAGACGCCACCGATCGTGGTCTTGGCGCTCGGGGCATGCAGCCCTTGAACAGTGGTTCGACACCTGTTCGGATAGGCCCTCTTTTAAAGAAACAATACCGCCCCTTCAGGCCTAGGGTTGGACGGCCCCAAGCACTCGCCGTGATGGGGCAAGTCGGCTACGAGACAGGGCGCATGACCACAGCGGCTACCCAATTGCTGCTCGCCCTATCTTTGGTCAGCCCGAAACCGCTATTTGAGACGGGTCCTTCTGCTAAACTCATATCCGTATTGATAATGATTTGTCTTTAACTTTTTTGCTCTCAAAGATCGTCGCGGCTATCTTAAGGGTTTCTTTGGGTTTCAATCGTGTCATTTGGATTGCATTCGATTCGTCTCGCCTTTGACGGCGTGCCCGTGATCAACGGGGTAGCGTTATCAGCCGAATCTGGCGAAACCCTATGCCTTCTTGGGCCATCTGGATGTGGAAAAACCACGCTACTGAGAATCCTAGCGGGCCTTGAAGCGCCTGACGCCGGTACCGTGACCCTGTCTGACGTCACTGTATTTGGTGCTGGCGTGAACCTGCCGCCCGAGAAAAGACAAGTGGGGTATTTGTTTCAAGACTATGCGCTTTTCCCGCATCTGACTGTTGAACAAAACATTGCGTTTGGCATTCAGGGCACGCCAAACATTGAGCGCCAAGTCGCTGATCTTTTGGCGAGCGTGAACTTATCAGGTTTTGAAAACGCCATGCCAAGTACTTTGTCTGGTGGCCAGCAACAACGCATTGCACTGGCGCGAGCTTTGGCTAGACGACCACACCTGATGTTGCTCGATGAGCCTTTTTCTGGGCTAGACACTGAACTGAAGTTGCAGCTGCGTGAAAGCACGCACCGTCTTTTAAAAGAACACGGGATCACCGCTGTCATCGTGACGCACGACCCAGAAGAAGCGATGTACATGGCAGATCGACTCGCCTTGATGGACCAGGGTGGGATTGTGCAGATTGGCACGCCACAGGAACTCTACAACCAACCCGTCAATCAGTTCTGTGCTCGATTTTTGGGTGCCACCTTAACCATTCAGGGTCATAACGACGGCCAATTGATTCGCACTGTTGCGGGTACTTTTAACGCAAGCCCTAACCATCCAATCGGTGATGTTCAGGTTTTGGTGCGACCAGAGTCGTTGACCGTGCGACCCGGTGAAGGGCGTTATGAAGTATTGCATCGACACTTTGTTGGTGCCCACACCTTGGTTGATCTGGTGGATTCCCAAGCGCAATTTCCCGATCTGCAAGTTTTGGTGCCCACAGAACAGACCCAAGCCTTGGCTGCTGGACAATCGGTGACGTTGCTATCTTTGCAAGAGCAACCGCTGCTGGTCGTCGCATGAAACACCTGCGCATGAGTGTGTACGGCTGGATCGCCGTGGCCATCGGTCTGCTTCTCTCTGTGCCGGTCCTCAGCATTGTATTCAGCGTTTTTCAGCAAGGGCAGGGCAACTGGCCGCATCTGGCCAGCACGGTTCTGCCTGAATATGTCCATAACAGCCTATACCTGGCCGTCACTGTTGGCATTGGCGTGACCATTATTGGCGTTGGTAGCGCATGGCTGGTGGTGATGTGCCAATTCCCGGGGCGTCGCCTGTTTGAATGGGCATTGATTTTGCCCCTTGCGATGCCAGCCTATGTGGTGGCATACGCCTACACCGATGTTTTTCAGGTGGCAGGCCCCATTCAAAGCCTGCTGCGCGAGATCACCGGGTGGCGGTTTGGTGACTATTGGTTTCCTCAGATTCGATCCATTGGTGGGGCCATTTCTGTCTTCATCATGGTGCTATTCCCCTACGTGTACCTGCTGGCGCGCGCGGCCTTTTTAGAGCAATCAGTGGCTACCTTAGAGGCATCGCGCGTCTTGGGTCAGTCGCCAGTCGGTGCGTTTTGGAAGGTGGGTCTACCCATGGCCAGACCGGCGATTGTTGTCGGGGTCACGTTAGCATTGATGGAGACGCTGGCTGATTTTGGGACCGTGTTCCATTTTGGGATTCAAACATTCACGACAGGCATCTTTCGGGCTTGGGCCAGCATGGGCGACAAAGTCGCTGCCGCCCAATTGTCTAGCGTGTTGTTGGCTTTTGTGGCGATCTTATTGGTGCTCGAACGCATTAGCCGTCAACGAGCCAAATACTTTGAATCGCGCAGTCGATTCACAAGCTTGTCCACTTATCAACTCAGTGGGTTACGCCGTTGGGGGGCAACCCTTTTCTGTGCCATTCCTGTTATCGGTGGTTTTATCGCACCCGTGGTGATGTTGCTTTACATGCATCTCACGGCAGGACATGATTTAAGCGATTCACGCTACATCGCGATGGTCGGCAACAGCGTGACGCTTGCCGCGGTCGCTGCTGTGCTGGCCGTGCTGGTCTCGTTGTGTTTGGCCTTTATTGCCCGGGTTGAACGTTCGCCAGTGGTGTTGGCAGTCAACAAGGTTGCTTCAATGGGCTACGCGATTCCGGGCACGATGATCGCTGTTGGTATTTTGTACCCCGTCGCTTATTTTGACCGGGGGATCAATCACCTGTCTACTCAGTTGTTTGGTCAATCGCTTGGTTTGGTTTTAACAGGCAGCTTTGCCGCACTTATCTTGGCGTATCTGGTGCGATTCATGGCGGTCTCTTTAAATACCGTGACGGCAAGCTTAAGCAAAGTCACACCAAGTATGGAAGCCGCTGCCCGAACGTTGGGTAAAGGTCGCTTTCAAACGGTGAAACAAATCCACGGCCCTTTGATTTCGGGGGGCCTTCTGACGGCTTCTTTGATTGTCTTTGTCGACGTGATGAAAGAGTTGCCGGCAACTTTGATTCTGCGGCCTTTTAATTTTGATACGCTGGCCATTCAGGCGTATAACCTAGCCAAAGATGAGCGTCTGACCCAAGCGGCAACGCCATCATTGGTGATCGTTTTGGTTGGCTTGCTCCCCCTGTTCATCTTGAGTCGACAAATCATGCGCTCAAGAACGGGCACGCGCTGACGCATCAAATCAAACCATGTCAAAATAAATAACCGAAACGAACATAAAAAAGGGAGCCTAAGCTCCCTTTTTTAAAGCACTGTTTATTTACTTGTAACCGACTCGGTCATAAATGCGTTGAGCGGCCGGTTGGTTGACACCCAGTGCATTCAGGTTGATTTCATCGACTTTGAAGAGGCCCAGTCTGGCAACACTTTCTGACAGACCAACGCCGGGTACCACGGGATACTCGTCATTGCCCGCTGAGAAATATTCCTGTGCTTCGTCGCTGGCCAAGTACTCGAGAAATTTAATGGCGTTCTCACGGTTGGGCGCTGTGGCAATCACACCGGCACCTGAAATGTTGGAATGTGAACCTCGGTCTTGCTGGTTAGGGAAAACCCAACCAATATTTACCAAGGCCTTCTCGTTCAAACCGCTCACGTCTTTGCGAAGGGCACGCGCAAAATAATACGTATTTGAAATGGCAATCGCGCACTCACCCGATGCAATGCCACGCAGTTGATCGGTATCGCCACCTTGAGGATCCCGAGCACGGTTGTCGTAGACACCTTTTGCCCATTCTTGTGCGGCCTTTTCGCCCTGCGCTTCGATGATTGAAGCCATCATTGACAACATATAGATGTTGCCTGAAGAGCGGGTGCACACCATGCCCTTGAGTTTTGGATCGGCCAGCGCTTCGTAAGTTTGAATGTCAGCGGGATTGACTTTTGATTTGTCATAAAAAGTGACACGAATCCGTTGAGAAAACCCATACCAGTGCCCATCGGGGTGGCGTAAGTTGGCTGGAATCCGAGTTTCTAAGACTTCAGACTCAACGGGTTGAAAGAGACCTGCTTCATCGGCTCGCCAGAGTCGCCCAGCGTCAACCGTTAATAAGATGTCAGCGGGGCTGTTGGCACCTTCTGCTTTGATCCGTTCAATCAACTTGTCGGCACCGTCTTCGATGCGATTGATTTTGATGCCCGTTTTCTTTTCAAAATTGGCGTACAGGCGTTCATCCGTATCGTAATGGCGAGATGAGTAAAGATTTAATTCGCCAGCAGCCAATACTGGTGTGGTGGCGAAAGCGGCTGTGGCAGTGACTGCGACCAAGAATTTTTTAATGGTCATTGAGACGTCTTCCGTTGAGGGTTTACGAAAATTGCCGCCGACTTAATCGGCTTGAATCAATTATTTCAGAAAATCTCTCTAAATGCAAACGATTCGCATCCTCAATTCAATAATGATTGCTATTTAGTTGATGCTGCGCAACTGAATGGCATATTTAATTCACATCCCAAAATCCAAATTCCTAGCACCAACGACGATGCCGGGCAGCAAGCAAAACACAAACAACAGCGCGCTGATTTGAAGTCAAGAAGCAACACAAGGTGGTTTGAGGCATGCATAGAGCAGTCAAGTGCCTCGGTACGACTAATGACGCCGTAATCACTTGGCCCGCGCCTGGCCAACTTGAGCGCTGATGTGGGCACTGATGGTGTAATAACCGATGGCACGGCGGTGCTTGTTGTGCAATCAAAAAGCCAGCCGTTCATTTTGGCACGATGGTCTAAAGAATGGCTTCGAGTCCTTTGCGATCCGCCAGATTCAATAGCTTCAGAGAAGTGCCGCGCGGATGCTTTTTGCCACCTTCCCATTGCACCACAGTAGATAGCGTCGTGTTAAGCACCGCGGCGAATACCGGTTGGCTGAGATTGAGCTTGGCGCGAATACCTTTGATCTGTTTGCTGTTGTAATCCGGTATGGGCTCTAAGCAAAGTGCATCGTATTGCTGCATCTTGCGCTTGTCTATAAATCCCAGCCGATGAAAACCAGTAGCCGTTTCATGCACGGCTGCCAGAATCGGCGTTTGTGCCCTGTGCTTCTTGGTTTTAGCCACTTTGGTCGTTTTGGTCGTTTTGGTCGTCTTATCAGTCTTAGTCATGACATATCTCCACTAACTCGTTTTGAGCGACCGCTTCGTCTAATTCGTTATCGGATCGGTTCAATAGAAGGTTAGCTAGTTCTGTTAAAGCAGCCAGCTCTTTGGTTGAAATATTGGCCTGATCGTTTTTGTTAAAGCCGTAAACGAAAAACCAACGGTCCTCTTTCTTGGTCGCTACAATCGTGCGTGCACCACCACGCTTTCCTTTTCCATTGATCGCTACTCGCTTTTTGACAATGCTTCTTCCTAGCCAGATGCCATTGCCTCACGTAATTTGTTACCCTTTCATGATCTTAGAGGGTGGCGCCGCCGTCATGGCGAGGGTGGCGTTTATGCCCCAGATGGCATACTGATTTGCGCCCAAATTCATAGCGCTGCCTAATCCCAAACCCCTAATTACGCCGCAATCACTTGGTCCACGTCCCGCCAACCCCAAATATCTAACCCCTCTCGCGCAAAACTGGCGGCGCCGCCATAAATCAGATGGGCGGGCTGGCCTTCGGCCTGGGTTTGCTTTTGCCAGGTTTTTAGGCCATTTGCCCATTCACTCACGAAGGTGCAGCCTGACTTGATTTCAATGGGCATCAAGCGCTCGCCGATTTCAAAGAGGACATCAACTTCGTTGCCGGTGCTGTCACGCCAAAAGTACAGGTCTAGGGGGCGACCGGCATTGAGTCTTTTTTTGATGAGCTCGCTGATCACCCAAGTTTCAAACAGCGCACCGCGTGCCGAATGGTTTTCTAGTGTTTGGGCATCACGGATCCCCATCAACCAAACCGCTATGCCAGTGTCTAAAAAATAGAGTTTTGGTGATTTCACCAACCGTTTCCCAAAATTGCGGTGGTGCGGTCTAAGCATTGTGATGATGTAACTGGCTTCAAGAACAGATAGCCATTGTTTGGCCGTCGTGGTGCTGATGCCGCAGTCGATACCCAACGCCGCGATATTTAATAATTGTCCTGTACGCGCAGCACACATTTTTAAAAAAATTTGAAACTTCGCAAGATCGTGGATGGCGAGCAACTGCCGAACATCACGCTCAACGTAAGTCGCAATATAGTTAGGGAACCAGTCTGGTGGTTCGACAGGTTGAGCGTAAAGCGCCGGATATGAGCCTCGAAGCAAAGTCTGTCCAAGCGTGCGTGGCGTGTCATTGTGTGCACGTATTTCAGCCATAGAAAGCGGTAACAATTCTAGGCGGCCAACCCGGCCAGCCAAGCTTTGCGATACAGCAGCGATCAGATCAAACTGCGCAGATCCAGTGATGATGAAATCGCCCATCACCTGGCGCTCATCAACGACACCTTGTAACCACGACAAGAGGGTAGGACATCGCTGAATCTCATCGATAACGGCGCCCTGTTTAAACCGCCCTAGAAATCGACGCGGATCAGAACGCGCAAATTCAAGTTCATCTGGGTTTTCAAGAGAAACATAAGGTTTTTCTTTGAAGGCCGATCGGGCTAGGGTTGTCTTGCCTGACTGGCGCGGTCCGGTTAAGGCGACGACGCGAAAGCCCTTGGCCAAGCGCTCAAGGGTAGGTAGGGCGAATCGTGGGATCATTTGCAGATTCACTTTTAAAAAGTGTATTTGTAAATAATACATTAAAACAATTGGTTAAGCTACATTTTGAGTAAAGTTTTCGTTGTCATGGTGAGATTGAGGACCATTTAAGCGGGCTGACGTCGTTCGCAAAGAGGTTGTGCTTTCAGGCCACTGGGCGTCCTCATCAAACGGATAGGCTGGGCGCGAGAGTTTTGTGAAAGGGAAGCGGCTAAAGTCCGCGCCGGTTACGCCGCCGCAGCATTCGACCAAAGCTTTGGCAATGGGTACAAAAACGGGTCGGCAGTACGTGCGTGACTTGAGCAAGACGAATCGGTGCTTGGTGGCATCAATCCCCATATGAGAAAATATGCAAAAAGTCCCAGTGTTCTTGCGAGGTTTCTGTGATCAAGACTTTGGCTTAAGCCTTGTCTAGGCAGACGGTTCGACCCATGTGAATGCGTTGACCCGTGTAAGCGGGGCCGCAAACGGTGTACTGGCCACCTGACATGCAGTTGTCCCCGTGATCAAGCAGCAAAACAGGCCCATCTTGGTCTGGGTCTCCACGGCAAGCGCCTTGGCGCGTGTGATTGAAACCGCGAGGGGTTCAGTTTGATAAACAAATTCACGGCTTTTGGACTGTTTGGACTTTAAAAAGTCAAAGCGGATTGAGTTTGCTTAGTGTGACACTTCAATATAGTGGTCTGTCTTTTAAGACAACAGTGCCGAATCGAGGCAGCAGTCTGCTGGCAGTCAATACCGCTTAACGCAAGGCGTAGAAGATCGCGCCAATGGCGATCAAACCCACCGTGGCCCAACCCAGACGGTCAACGTATTTGTGTAGCTGCGCTTCCATGCGGGCGCCGCCCCAACGCATCAGAGCGGCCACCAAGAAAAAGCGTGCGCCGCGTCCAACCAATGAAGCCAGCACAAACGGCAGCATTGCCATCGATAGCACGCCGGCGGCAACGGTAAACACCTTGTAGGGTATGGGCGAGAAACCCGCCACAAATACCGCCAAAACCCCCCAAGTGCCAAACCACTCTAGGGCTTTTTGATAGCCGCTCCAGTATCGGGGTTGCTCTTGCAGCCACGGCGCGATCGCATCAAAGGCAAATGCGCCAATGGCGTAACCCAGCAAACCGCCCAACACCGATGTCACTGTTGTGATGAAAGCAAAACGCCACGCCTTGTGTGGGTTGGCTAAACACATGGGGGCCAGCATGACGTCAGGCGGAATCGGAAAAAACGACGACTCGGCAAAGCTCATGCCTCCCAAATACCAAGGGGCATGCCGATGGCGTGACCATTGCATGACACGGGTATAAAGGGCAGAAAAGAGCTTCACAGTTGAGCACCACCAAAAAAATTGTCATGGCTTGGCAAAAGCCAAGGTTGCCTGCATCAAACGGACAACGGACTGGATTTTAGAGCAGTTTGCACAGACCACCTGTCTTTCTGGTGATCGGTAAAAAGCTTGGCTGTTTCTGGGTCCACGACGTCAATGCCATGAGCTTTGCAAACAGCGTCTTGCCGACGGTCATGAGATATCTCCCAGCGATTAAACCGTTGAAATGTGCGTTGAAATTCCTGCTGAGATTCCCACAAATCGGCTAAGCTTGGTTGTATCAAGTTTTGGGATAAGTATTGAGTTAAGCCTTGGATAAAACGTTGTGACCGTAGAGCAGGACTAACCCCTGAGACTAACCCCTAATACTGTCCCCCCAATCGATAAGAAAACCAAACCAACACCCATCCCTTTTGACAGGTACGCCCATCATGATCAAGACCAACCTTCTGCTACGCGCCATTGCCTTACTCGCGACCTCTGCCACCTTGGCCTTAACGGGTGCTGGCCCGGCTCACGCCGCCTGGCCACAAGACAAGCCCATTCAGTTGATCGTCCCATTCCCTCCCGGTTCCTCACCTGACCTATTGGCGCGAGCCATCGCCGAGCCCTTGGCCAAAGCCTTGGGTCAATCGATCGTGATTTTGAATAAAGCCGGTGCGGGTGGCAACATCGGAACCCGGCAGGTCGCCACCGCCGACCCCGATGGCTACACCCTGCTCTACACCATCAATGGCCCGCTGGTGACAGCACCGACCCTCTATAAGAAAACGTTGGGGTATGACCCTTTCACAAACCTCGCACCCATCGTTTTGGTTGGAACCAGTCCGAATGTGCTCATCGTCAACACAGACTTCGGCACACCAGACTTGGCCTCGTTTATCGCCAAGGTCAAAGCATCTTCTGGAAAATACAACTATGGCTCGGTTGGTGCGGGCAGTGCTTCGCAGCTGGCCATGGAAATGTTCAAGGCCGATGCTGGCCTTGACATGGTGCACGTTCCTTACGCCGGATTCCCCAGCGTGGTCAATGCACTTTTAGCGGGAGACATCCAGGCAAGCTTCATGGTCCCTGCCATTGCAATGACACAAGTGAAGTCGGGTAAGATCCAGGCGCTTGCCATCACCAGCTTAAAAGCCACGCCAGAGTTACCCGGGCTCAAGCCGCTGTCCGAACTGGGGTTTCCTGGGTTTGAAGCGATTTCTTGGAATGCGATGTTGGCACCCGCTGGCACCCCGGCCAACGTCATTGACCGATTGAACGTTGAGGTAAACAAAATCCTCAAAGACCCTTCGGTGCAAACGCGGTTTGCTTCTCTTTATTTCACGCCTGCGGGCTCAAAACCAGCCGCATTAACGGCCTTAATGAAGCAAGAAAAGGCGCGTTGGGATCCCGTGATTGAGAGACTGAAGATTTCACTGGATTGAGGGTTTTGGCGTTTGCCTTTAGTTGAATGACACAAAAGTCAAACGCCGGCGTTGCTACCATATCGATCGACGATGCGCCCAAAGCTGGTAAACGGCATAAATGCCATGAGGTTTTCAAACAGTGTCTTGTCGGTATTCATGAGATATCTCCCAGAGGTTCACCTCAAGGAAATTACCCATGAATGACGAATTTGAATCCAAATCGGCACCCAATAAAATCGACTTATAGGCCACGCCAGCATAGGCATTCACTTAAAAAAATACCCGATTTAACGGACACCACTGAAGTGCTTTGACCGTTTCTTGCGATGAAAGCGGCATTTTTTGCTGAGAAGGTCTTGCTTTTGTTAAACGAAACGCAGCTTTTGTTTGACGGGCATCAAAGGCTGGTGCACACTTTGAGAATAACTTTAAAAAAAACCGTCAGCTTTACCATCAAATGAAGGAGACAAAGATGCGTCGATCACTCTTAACTGCGGCTGTTGTGGTTTGCTTTGCTATTGCGCCTGCCATTGGACATACAAAAACGCTGAAATGGGCGAGTCAGGGCGATATCATGACGCTAGACCCGCACTCTCAGAACGAAGGGCTGAACATTGCGGCTAACTTGTATGTTTATGAACCGCTACTTCGTTACGATGAAAACTTTAAGCTAGTACCTAGCTTGGCTGTCTCTTGGGAGCAGGTTAATCCTGAAACGGTGCGTTTCAAGCTTCGCCCCAACGTTAAGTTTCACGACGGTACGCCGTTTACGGCAGAAGATGTCCAGTTTTCTTTCGCGCGGGCAGCCGCACCGTCCTCGCAATATAAGTCCTACGTTAGCGGCGTAAAGGAAGTCAAAGTGATCGATCCCCTGACTGTTGAGGTGATCACCGATGGCCCAAATCCTGTCTTACTAAGACAGTTGCCTGTGCTGGGCATGATGAGCAAAGCTTGGTCAGAAAAGAACGGCGTGACAACGCCACAAAACTTTAAAGACAAAGAGGAGACCCACTCTGCGCGCAATACCAACGGCACGGGTCCTTTCATCCTCAAGACTCGGGAAGTGGATGTCAAAACTGTCTATGTCGAAAACCCCAATTGGTGGAATAAGGACAACAAAAAGGGCAATGTCACTGAGATCATCTACACCCCTATCAAACAAAATGCCACCCGAACGGCCGCTTTGCTCTCAGGCGAACTTGATTTTGTGCTCGACCCGCCTGCACAGGACTTAGATCGCTTGCGCCAGCAGGTCAAGGTACTTGATGGCAATGAGTACCGCACGATTTTCATAGGCATGGATCAAGAGCGCCCCGAGTTGCTCTATAGCAGCGTCAAAGGCAAGAACCCGTTAAAGGATCAACGTGTTCGACAAGCGATGTATCAGGCCATTGATATCAATGCCATCAAAAAGGCTGTGATGCGTGGCAACTCGATTCCGACAGGCCTGATGGTCGCACCTCAGGTCAACGGTTACGCCGAAGAGATCGCCCAGCGGATGCCTCACGACCCAGAAAAGAGCAAGGCGCTATTAAAGGCTGCCGGTTATCCGGATGGATTTGAAATCACCCTAGACTGCCCTAACAATCGCTACATCAATGACGAGGCCATTTGTCAAGCCATCGCCGCCATGTGGACCAAGGTGGGCATCAAAACCAAACTGACCACGATGCCACGCGCAAACTTTTTTCCGAAGATCCAAAAGCGTGACACGAGTGCATACATGCTTGGTTGGGGAGTGCCGACATTTGATGCGCTCTACAGTTTGCAAGCGCTGATTCGAACTAAGGGCACCGGTGCTGACGGCTCATGGAATCATGGTGGCTATTCGAGCCCCCAAGTTGATGCGTTGATTGACAAAATCAAAGTGGAAACGGATCAGGACAAGCGCACGGCCATGATTCAGGAAGCGTTAAAGTTGCACGCCGCTGACGTGGGGCATATCCCCTTGCATGACCAAATCATTCCGTGGGCCATGAAGAAAAACGTCAATGCTTTACACCGCGCAGACAACCGGTTGGTTGTCGATTGGGTTGTCATTGACTGATGACGTAACGCGCTGGCAGCACAAGCCTTGTTTGGCCTGTGCTGCCACGTAAGCCATGTTTGCCTTTATTATTCGCCGCCTGATTCAGGCCACTGGCGTCATGCTGGTGGTCGGGCTGATTGCTTTCATGCTGTTCCAGTATGTGGGCGATCCCGTTTCGATCATGCTTGGGCAAGATATTACCGACGAAGACCGAATTCGACTGACCAATCAGTTAGGACTCGACCAACCAGCAGTGGTGCAGTTCTACCATTTTTTGGTCAATGCTTCACAGGGCGACTTCGGGATTTCTTTGCGTCAAGGGCAAAAGGTCTCGACCATGTTGCTTGAACGGTTACCCGCAACCTTAGAGCTTTCCTTTACTGCTGCTGTTATTGCATTGGTCATCGGCATTCCCCTTGGTGTATTCACAGCCCTTAATCGCAAGGGATTTTCTGCTAATTTTGTGCTGGCATTTTCGTTAGTGGGCGTGTCGCTGCCGACGTTTCTGATTGGTATCTTATTGATTTTGGTTTTTTCGGTTCAGTTAGGCTGGTTGCCGAGCTATGGGCGCGGAGACGTGGTTCGCCTTGGTTGGTGGTCGACTGGGTTTTTGACGGCGAGCGGCTGGAAGCATCTGATCTTGCCCGCCATCACGCTTTCTTTGTTTCAATTGACATTGGTCTTGCGTCTGGTTCGATCTGAAATGCTTGAGGTTTTAAGAACCGATTACATCAAGTTCGCGCGCGCCCGTGGCCTGACAAGGCGCGTGGTTCATTTTGGTCATGCACTTAAAAACACCCTCGTGCCGGTGATGACGATTACCGGACTTCAATTGGGCGGCATCATTGCGTTTGCGATCGTGACTGAGACGGTTTTTCAGTGGCCAGGCATGGGACTGTTGTTTATTCAGGCTGTGCAGTTTGTCGATATCCCAGTCATGGCGGCGTACCTTTGCTTGATTGCCCTGATTTTTGTTGTGATCAACCTGATCGTTGACTTGCTCTATTTCTTGGTTGACCCTCGCTTGCGGGCAGGGATTGGCAAGGCAGGAGGGCATTGATGTCAGGCTGGCAACGATTCTGGGACAGCGATGTCGCTTGGTCGTGGCGGCATTCGCCCGTGGCCGTGCTGGCCACCGTCGTGCTCGTTGTGTTGGTTGTCGGGTCATTCGGTGCATCAGTCATTGCACCGCATAATCCGTTCGATTTAGCGACGCTGAACTTGCTTGACGCCCTAAAGCCCCCTGTTTGGGAGCCAGATGGGGATCCCACTTATTTCTTAGGAACTGATAGTCAAGGCAGGGACCTCTTGTCAGCGATTATGTACGGCATGCAAGTGTCACTGATGATCGGTTTGGCTTCGGTTTTCTTGTCAGTTTTTTTGGGTGTCGCGCTTGGGTTATTGGCCGGCTATCTCGGGGGACGTACCGATGCCTACATCATGCGAGTTGCTGATGTGCAACTGTCGTTCCCTGCCATTTTGATTGCGCTACTGATTGATGGTGTGGCTCGAGCAGTGGTTCCTAATGATTTGCACGAGGTTATTGCTTTTCCTGTCTTGGTGTTTGCCATCTCCTTGGCCGGTTGGCCTCAATATGCCAGAACCGTCCGTGGATCGACCATGGTCGAGAAAAACCGCGAGTATGTGCAAGCAGCAAGAGTGATTGGCATTTCGTCACCGGTCATTATGTTTCGCCATGTATTGCCCAACGTCCTTGGGCCGGTGCTTGTCTTGGCGACGGTTCACTTAGCCACAGCTATCATCACCGAGGCCACGCTTTCGTTTCTTGGGGTGGGCGTGCCGCCCACTTCTCCATCACTTGGCACGTTGATTCGGATAGGCAATGACTTCCTATTTTCTGGGGAGTGGTGGATCACTATTTTCCCTGGCATGGCTTTGGTGCTTTTGGTGCTGTCGGTCAATTTGCTGGGTGATTGGATGCGCGATGCGTTAAATCCTCGGCTTAATTGAGATGACCATGGGACATGTTTTAGAGATTCGTCAGCTTAGTGTGGAATTTCCCAGCCGCCGAGGCGTGCTCAAAGCGCTTGATGAAGTGTCGTTCTCGATTAAGGCAGGCGAGGTGGTTGGCGTGGTTGGTGAGTCAGGCGCAGGCAAGTCGCTCACGGGTGCCGCTATCATTGGTTTACTCGAACCACCCGGACGGGTATCTGGTGGGGAAATCTGGTTGGAAGGACAGCGCATTGACCAGTTGCCTGACGATCAAATGCGTTTGCTTAGAGGCAGAAAAATTGGTGCCATCTTCCAAGATCCCCTTACCTCGCTTAATCCGCTTTACACGGTTGGGCAGCAGCTGATTGAAACGATTACGACGCATTTGTCATTGAGTAACAGTCAAGCCAAGACCAGGGCGATTGAGCTGCTAGAAGCCACAGGCATTCCAGCGGCGCGCGAACGGATTGATCACTACCCGCATCAATTTTCTGGGGGTATGCGCCAACGGGTGGTGATCGCGCTTGCTTTGGCGGCAGAACCCAAGCTCATTGTCGCTGATGAGCCTACGACAGCCCTAGACGTCTCGATTCAAGCCCAGATTATCGAATTGCTCAAGCGCTTATGCCGCGAGCATGGCACGGCAGTCATGCTAATTACGCATGATATGGGCGTCATTGCCGAGACAGCCAATCGAGTGGTGGTGATGTACGCGGGTCGAGTGGTTGAAGTGGGAACGGTGCGCGATGTCATCGAGCGACCACAGCACCCCTACACAGCTGGGTTGATGGGGTCGATTCCCACGATCAAACGCGTTGTCGAACGGTTGGTACAAATCGATGGCAGTATGCCGCGGTTAAATGCGATTCCATCTGGCTGTGCGTTTCATCCGCGCTGCGAACACGTCATGCCGATTTGTCGCCGTGAACGGCCTGAACTCATGGCTAGGGGCGCCACACAGGCGGCGTGCTGGCTAACAGCAAAGGAGGGGACAGATGGCTAATGATGTCACGCCTTTGGTTGAGGTCAAGGACGCAGCGCGTTGGTTTGATGTGTCAGCGCCTTGGCTAGAGCGGGTTTTGTCGGGCAAGCCTCGAATCATGCTCCGAGCGGTAGATGGGGTCTCTTTTACGATTAACCGAGGCGAGACGCTGGCATTGGTGGGTGAGTCAGGGTGTGGCAAGTCAACCGTTGCACGTTTGCTCGTTGGTTTGTATCCCCTGACACGAGGTGAAATCAACATAGATGGCCAACCGATTCAAACACTAAAAGGTCCTCAAGGGACTCAGTTGCGGCGCCGGCTGCAGATGATCTTCCAGGACCCGTTTGCCAGCCTGAATCCTCGGTGGCGTGTGGGTCGGATCATTGCGGAGCCTTTGCGCGCTCACACCCAAATGACAAAACCCGAGCAACAACAGCGCGTCGATGAGTTACTACTGCAGGTGGGCTTGGATCCAGCTGACAAACAACGCTATCCGCACCAGTTCTCTGGAGGGCAAAGACAAAGAATTTCGATTGCCAGGGCCTTGGCAGTTAGACCAGAGTTTTTGGTGTGCGACGAGCCTACGTCGGCACTTGATGTGTCGGTTCAAGCTCAAGTGCTGAACATCATGAAAGATCTGCAGCGTGACTTGGGTTTGACCTATTTGTTCATTTCACACAACCTCGCGGTGGTGCATCACGTCGCTGACCGGGTTGGCGTCATGTACTTGGGTCGTATCGTTGAGATCGCGCAGCGCGCAGAGTTATTTGAGAGACCAAGGCATCCCTACACCAAAATGCTTTTGTCAGCGATCCCGGATATGGATGGGCAGGGAGCCTCACGAACACCAGTGGCCGGTGAGGTACCAAACCCTTTGAATCCGCCCTCAGGCTGCACGTTTCACCCGCGCTGCCCCATTGTTCGAGAACGCTGCAAAGAAGTCGCGCCATTGTTATCTGATGATGGGGGTACACAAGTTGCTTGCCACGCGGTTTCTGAACGATGGACACCTTAGCCTCACTTGTGTGATGAGTGCCACCCGTTTTGGTTTGCTCATTAACGATCGCGGCAAGTCTGCCTAGGTTTTGTAAGGCACGGTGGCCACTAACTTTAAGAACGGGCTATCGGCCTTACCCCGACCGCTTCGCCGATCAACCGTGAGTTTTTGTCGGTACGAAACACAAGCGGGTGTTCCTCTTGCTTAGGGCTCCCTGGTGCAACGCTGGCTTGCTTGATGATGTCAGTCACCACGTGATGCTCGGGCGATTTGGCGCAAATGGGATCGGTTGCCGCAGCATTTCGGATGCCGGCTTTGCAGAGTTGCGCAGGCAGTTGGAATACAAGTCCGTGGTGACTGGCGCAAGCGTTGTTGTGCCCGACCGTTTCTTCCCAAGCAGCAAGACCTGCTCAAAGTGCGGCACGATCCACGATATAAAGCTGTGCGACCGTGTAATGGTGTGCGACTGCGGCAACGCCATGGACCGCGACTTGAACGCGGCTATGAACCTGAAGAACAAGGCGGTGAGTTACATCGCGTCAGCCTGTAGAGATAAAAGCTCTGACCGTGGTCGCAAGAGTACAGAGTATGACGAAACCAGCCTCTGTGAAGCAGGAAGCGATTTCATTAGATTTTGCGTAACGGTTTAAAAGTCAGTCCCGCGATTTTCGGGACCTCAAAACCCGCACGATCTGGTTCAATTAAACGTTGATCGACGACTTTGTGCGCGCTTGCGCTTTGATGGCACCCTGACTCGAGACAGAACAATTCTGACAGTTACAGTTCCACCGCGGGAAGCCACCGTCGGAAGCCGAACCAATACGCGAATTTGTATCACAAACCCAAAAGAAGAAAGGCCGTGACAACAGTCACGGCCTTTTAACAAAGATGATTAGCGATTGGCAATGTACATTGTTATTTTAAAGCCAAAACACAGATCAATTGCTGTTGGCGTTTCCCATTTCATATTGGCCACCTGCCATGTCATGCTACTTATTAAATGATACTCAAACGCAAACTTAAGTTCAGGCCCAATATATCGAAAGGATTTGATTTGTTCTACCAACTATTTAAGAGGGTTAATGTCAATGTCGAGTCCGCTATTTCCCGAAGTACTTGCAGATCGTCAAGATTGGTTGGTTGTTGGTGAAGGTCACCGAATGTATTACCAAATCAGCGGTAATCCTCAGGGCATTCCTGTTGTCTGGTTGCATGGCGGACCGGGCAGTTCTTCGACTGCGTTTCACCGTCGGTTCTTGAACCCATCAAAATTTTGGATTATTCAGTTTGACCAACGTGGCTGCGGTAAAAGTGAGCCAAGTGGTGGGATTGTGGCCAATCAAACCCAAGATCTCATTGATGATATCGAACGCTTGCGCGAACACTTGGGTCTGGCTCGCTGGCATGTGGTGGGGGGCTCATGGGGCGGGGCGCTTGGTCTTATCTATGCGCAAGCGCATCCCAACGTGGTCTCTCGGGTCCTGTTGCGCAGCCCCTTTTTGTGCACCCAATCCGAGATCGACAGCTACATGGAACGACCGCCCGAGGCATGCCGCGAGCGGTGGCAAACATTTAAAAACCAACTGCCCATCGCCGTAAACGAATCGATGTTGGACTGCTGCCATCGGGTGTTTTG
>CALBEY010000034.1 GCA_937888805.1 uncultured Burkholderiaceae bacterium | reverse complement strand
TGTTGGGTCAGGACTGACCCGAGCATGTCATGTGGACTGGAACAAAATGACATCGGCATTTAGTGTAACCGATCGGATGCCAAGCGCTTGGCTCAATTCGCCAACAAGGGCGATGCCGCTAAACATTGATGTAACGCCAAAACAGCGGTCTGTTGCGTGCGGGTCGTCGATGTGCTGTCAGACCAACTTGGGTGTAATCGTGCCACCGCCATGATCCTCAGAAAAGCCTTTTGATCAAAGGGTTCACCAACCTCGCCACTCTTGTCTTGCGTGTTGACACGGTTAGATGCCGCGTGGCCGCGCCGCTCAAGGGCCTGGATTAACCGCAGCTGGCGAGCAGCCAGCACCTGCAACACATCGTCGCCCACGCGAAATGCTTCTTGGCCCAAAAGCTTGGCTTTAATACCCGATCCCCATCGATCGACACCTTGCCAAATAGAACCCGCCGCTGCGCCCAATAAGGTCCCCGTACCGAGCGTGAGGCCTGCACTAAAGACATCAATGGCAACGCCAGCCACCGCGCCCACGGCCGCGCCCTTACCCACCGAGAGGCCCGCCTCGGTGATGGCCTCTTTAGAAAACAAATCGGTTTGCCAGCGGCCATCCGTTACTGGTAGCTCGCTCGCGGTGTAATCGTCTGGGGCAAACGCATATAGCGCTAACAAATCCGTGACACAGCGGCGCTCAAGATGGCGCACTCGCGCTTGTTGCTCTTGTTGGGCAGCCATCACAGTCTGCGGATCATTGGCAACCGTCACCGTCATCGCCGCAACCCGCACGCACAACTGCGCGATCCGCTCAAGTGCCGCTGCTCGGCGCTCACTTTTGGCCTTCGCCGCTTGTTGACTTAAGGCTTGCAAGGTCGGACGGGCTTGTGCCAACACTTGCGCCAGCGTGTCAAAAAGCAACTGTTCACCATCGCTTGGTGGGCTGACCGAATCAAATGCAACGTAAATATGAATCCCTTGTCGGGCAAACGTCTCAATCCAGGGCTGTGCGTGTGCCTGCTCACTGGCCGTGAAATTTAAAACAGGCAAAACCGGTTTGGCACACCACTGCAGCAAATGTAATTCATCGCGGTGTTTGGGTAACACCGCATCTCGCACATCGACCACGTAAAGCACGGCGTCGCTTTGAATGATTTGCGCGAGTACCCGGTGCTCTTGCTCAAAGCGTTGACTGGCTTGAGGGTCTTGTAAAAATTGAACGATCCGATCGGGGCCATCTAACCGTTGACCTGGTGCGGTTAATTGCGCTGCCCAGTCGTAAAGGGCGATGCTGTCCTCTAAGCCCGGCGTATCAAACCAAATCAAGGCATCGCGGTTTTCTAGCGTGACGCTTGCCGCTTGAACATGTCGGGTGGTCCCTGCTGAATCAGCCACCTTACCAAAGGTTCGGTCACGTGTCAGCGTTCGCAACAACGACGTTTTACCGGTGTTGGTGTGACCGACAATGGCGATCCGTATTGCGTCAGCCTCAGTCATGCAATTTCATCCATTCCAAGGCGCTTGGCCAATCAAGTAGGGGCTTGCCAAGACCGATCGCTTGTAACTTGTCTTGCCACTGAACCGTTCTATTGCGTGCACCATTAGCGGGCTTGAGATACACGCGCGCACGGCCCGTGTGCGGTGTTAAGGCTAGGATCGTATTGAGCAGCCCCCGATCCGGTGTTTGTTGGGCATCCACAACAATGAGCAAGTGACTGGGCGCCAATGATTGCAACTGCACCAACGCTTCTTGTCTAGAGACGCGATCATCGATGGGGGCCAAAACGTGAACAGCGTCGGTCAGCGACGCCCTTCTCGCCTCGAGCCAAGCAGTTTCCAAAGCCACCGCCGCGCGCGTGTCGCGACATTTTTGAGGCGAAAGAAATACCGCTTGCGGCCATTGATCCAATTGACCGGGTGGGCCATCAACTGAAATTGCTTTTAAGGCCTTCTGCAGACGCTCTTGCACCAAGAGCGCGTAAGCGTCTTTGGGCTGCGGCTGAACGCTGGCATAGCAGCGCTGTAAAAAATACGCGCTGACTATTAACGCGATCAGTCGTGGCAACAAGCCCCAAGCAAAAACCGCCCCCACCAACCAGTGCGCCCATTGCGTGCGAATCGTCGACTGATCAACCGCCTGGTTGCCACTCATCAAAATGGTTTGCGCCTCTGGCACGTTGAATCCCAACCAAGCTGGAAACACACTGATCGCTTGAGCGAGCTCGACAAACACAGCGGCTTCAAGCCAAGTGGTTTGCCACATGAAGGTGTAATGTCTCAAGCTAAAAGCCACGAGTAGTGCCAACAAGGCACCCGCTAGCGTGGCAACCCAGAAACTGTGTGTCACAACCGCCAGCCACCACTTTGTGGCTTGCCGTTCTTCGGCCACGTTTAACCAAGCCCGCCACGCTCGGGCCGCTTTGCCCCGGCTTAACCAACGGTTGGCCACCCACTCCCAGCCTTGCCCTAACCAACCGCCTTTGGCTTGTGGCAATAAGCAAGAGACGATCCACAACAGCAAAGACAGCGTGGGCACGAGCAGCACCGCCAAAAGGGCCCAAATCACATTGACTGGTTCAGCAGAATCGCCCAAAGCTGCGAGCCCTGCGCTAAGGCCGAGCACAATGGCAAGCAGGCCCAAAATCATGGCGCTGGCTTTCAACGTTGATGTCACGTTCTGCATAGTAGTAACTGCGCCCAATCCAGGCGCCAACAACTGCGCTCGCCGCCACAGTTGGGGCAAGCGATTGTCGGTCTGCTGCACAACCTCTCGGTTGGCGAGCGTATCGTTAAGCCACGTCGATTCCGACTCGTTTAGTCGAACCAGTTCGTAGCGCCAGGCGTCATCCAAATATCGCATGCGCCGATTGTAGTGCGCACGGCTTGCGCTAGTGCAAAGCGAACCGTCATTTCTTATCTTGACGCCACTGTTTAAACAAAACACCCGCTGTCACCAGCAACACCCCGGCGGCCAACAAGAGACTAAGCGATAATTGCTCGCCCAAGCCCATTACAAACAACGGGCCAAACAGCTGGCCCGTTGCAAAGGCGGTGGTCAGGCGTGCCATCCAAATGGGCGCTTGTTGCCCACCATGGCGTTGCGCCTCCTGCATGGCCAAAAGCGTGATAACCACAAAGGTGCCACCAACAGCCATTGCCGCCAAAACGATGGCCACCAAATTGGGGAAGAACACCGGCAACACCACGCCAATCGCCATCAAGACATGGGCCCCCACCCACGTGGGCAATCGACCAAACCGATGAGCCAAGGCCGCTGCCAACAAAGTCGACACGGCGGCAGCCACACCAAAGACCGGCCACGCCAAGCTGTATAGCCAACTCTCTTGCAATAAGACGCGGGCTTGTGCAGGCAGGTAGGTGGCCGGCAAGATATAACCAAAACCATAAAGCCCGTAGCAAAACACCAGCCGCCACAAACGAGGCTGATCGACGCCATTGCCGGCTTGGGCGTTGTGCCCGTTGATCGTATCTGTGGGGTTGGTATTTAGGGGGTGGGGGATTGGGGCATTAGGGTTTGGGGCAGTATTGGGAAATCGATGCCAGACGACCGCACCCAAAGCCGCACAAAGTAGGGCCAATATGACCCAGGCCGTTTCCGAACTGAGATTTGAAGCAACCAATACCAAGCAAACCAAGCCACCCAATGCGACGCCAGTGCCAACCCCGCTAAAAACCCAGCCCGCCAAGGCTGGTCGTGTGTTCAGTTCAGGCAAGCAAAGGATTGAGAGCATCACCATGACCCAGGCACTCGCCGCGCCGGTGATCAACCGCAAAACGGTCCACCACCACTGTTGATCGGTAAACGCCATTGATGCCATGCCAACGACGATCAAACCAATCGCCAGGCGCGCACAAAGCACAGGCTGATGACGAAAACGCGCCGCGGTCAGCCCGCCAATGAGATAACCGACTAAGTTAACCAATGCCAGCCAACTGCCATCGACCAGTGACAAGCCTTGATCGGCTTGCATCATGGGCAAGATCGCGGTGTAAGAAAAACGCCCGATACCAATGGCCAAGGCCAAGCCCGCCAGCCCGGCTAAGGCGACACCTATTTGGTGACGATCGTTGACACTATCGGTCTGCATGCCTCAGAGTCTAGTACCAATTTAGGCCGTCAGATCGGACTCAGGCTCAAGTGGCAACAAGAAATTATGGCTAATGTTTGCGCTCAAAACGCTGATTCGAGCAATAAACGCTGTTAAGTACTCATGCACACCGCGCTCAAGGATTTCGTGGATTTCAAGGTCACGCAACTCTGCCAATATCGACCGGGCTTCTAGCTCTGTGGCTCCCGATTGCGAGTTGCGCACTTTGTGTAACAAATCAACCACTTGCACCAGACACGCCGCGAGCGATCTGGGATTTTGCCAGCGCAAAATCAAAAGCTCAGCAACCCGCTCTGGTGTGATGACATTTCGATACACCTTGCGATAGTTTTCAAAGGCGGATAACGAGCGCAAAATCGCCGCCCAAAAATAAAACTCTTCGACATGCGCCAAGGTATCGCCCGTGTGCTCTTTGGCCGCTAAAAATTTCACATCCAACAACCGCGCAATGTTGTCAGCCCGTTCGACGAAGGTGCCCAATGCAATAAAGTGATAAACCTCATCTCGCATCATGGTGCCGATGTGTACACCGCGTGTTTGGTGAGAGCGAAACTTAACCCATTCAAAGAACGCTGTCGGGGCAATTTTTAACAAGCCCTGTCCAACCTGGCGCTGGGCATCAAGCCACGTGGTGTTGACCGTTTCCCAAAGGTCAGTCGTCATGGCACCGCGGACCGCACGGGCGTTTTCTCGGGCAGCCCGCAAGCACTGCATAATGGACGAGGGATTGTCCATGTCTTGGGTCATGAAGCTCAAAACATTTGCCGGCGTGACCGCACTGTATTTGGTGGCGAAGTCTTCTGACAATTCGGAGATTTCGAGCATGGCGCGCCATGCAGCCGTCGCGGCTTGGTCAGACTGTGGCAGCAACGACATTTGATAACTGACGTCCAACATGCGAGCCGTGTTTTCTGCGCGCTCGGTGTAGCGCGACATCCAATAAAGGTGATCAGCGGTTCGCGACAGCATTTACGGCGCTCCTTATTCCAAAATCCAAGTGTCTTTGGTGCCGCCACCTTGCGAAGAATTCACAATCAGCGATCCCTCTTTGAGTGCGACGCGAGTCAAACCCCCACTGACCAACCGGATCTCTTGGCCTGACAAGACAAAAGGGCGTAAATCGATATGGCGTGGCGCGACACCAGCACCCACAAAAGTCGGACACGTCGATAAGGCCAGCGTGGGCTGAGCAATATAGTTGGCTGGATTGGCTTTTAACTGTTGGCGGAATGCTTCGATTTCGTTTTTACTGGCGGTCGGCCCAATCAACATGCCATAACCGCCCGCCCCATGTACCTCTTTGACCACCAAGTCGGCTAAGTTAGCCAATACATGGCTCAATGCTTTGGGGTCACGACAGCTGTAGGTTGGCACGTTGTACAAAATCGGTTCTTCGGACAAGTAAAACCGAATCATGTCTGGCACATGTGGATAAATGGACTTGTCATCAGCGATACCGGTACCCACAGCGTTGCAGATGGTGACGTTGCCTGCGCAGTAGGCGCGCATCAAACCGGCTGGGCCCAGCGTCGAGTCTTCACGGAAGGCTTCGGGGTCTAAAAAATCATCATCAACACGCCGATAAATCACATCCACTTGCCTAGGACCTTGTGTGGTTCGCATATAAACCACGTCATCTTCGACAAATAAGTCTTGGCCTTCGACCAGCTCGACACCCATTTGTTGCGCCAAAAAGGCGTGCTCGAAATAAGCCGAGTTGTAAACCCCCGGGGTCAAAACAACCACGTTTGAATAGCGCTTTTCTGAAGGCGCCATTTGGGTCAAAGTGTCCAAAAGTAGGTCGGGGTAATGTTCAACCGGTGCGATGCGGTGCTTAGCAAATAGCTCAGGGAACAACCGCATCATCATCTTGCGGTTTTCGATCATATAAGAGACCCCCGAAGGCACTCTCAGATTGTCTTCGAGCACAAAAAAAGCACCTTCCTCATCACCGTGTGTCGCACGAACAATGTCGATACCCGCGATATGCGCATAAATATCAAGGGGCACGTCGATACCCTGCATTTCAGGACGATATTGCGTGTTTTGCAGAATCTGTTCTGGCGCCAAGATATTGGTTTTTAAGATGTGTTGCTGGTGATAAACGTCATGCAAAAAACAGTTCAAAGCTTGTACCCGCTGACGCAAACCTTTTTGCAAGGTCTCCCACTCTTTGGCCGGAAAAATACGCGGCACGATATCAAACGGGATGGTCCGTTCAGTACCGTCATCGTCACCGTAAACCGCAAAGGTTATACCCACCCGCCGAAACAAAAGTTCCGCTTCCTCGCGCCTGGCGCGCAACGTATCAACATCGGCCTCTCTAAGCCACTGGCTGATCATTTGATAATGCGCACGTACCGGCCCTGACAAATAATTGTCACCAGCATGCGCATGAATCAACAACTCGTCAAAACCGGTGGGGCTTGCCATTGGTGGTTGGGCAGACATGGTTCGATTTCCGTGCTCAATTGGCGTGCATAAAAATCGACAACTTGGTGCAAAACCCAAGGGTTTCCTATCGTCGACCACCAGAACATAGCAATATCTATGCCATTGATACCGCTGGACCAAAACCGATCACAACACCTTTTGCGTTTTGATCGTGGCATAGTTATTGCTCTGTGGTCAAGTAACGCTTTCGGTTCGCGTTTGTCGACCAAAAACATTGCCCTTGCACCAAAACAGTTCGCAAGTCACCTTTCTGGTGCAGATTAAACGGTTTGGCGTTTTAATGAATGCGTTAATTGCCGATACACTGAAACCAAACATTTATCTTAAAAGTTGCCCACATGATGTCGCCCTTGGACGACCTATACAACGCACCAAAAACCGCACCCGCTGTCAATCAAAGTGTGAGTGACGTTTTGTCTAGCCGCTTACTGAGCGCCAAATCGGGTCATTTTGATGAGCTACGAACCGCCGATGGTCATCTGCGTTCAGTTTGGTCGAGCTTCTTCGAGCATGTCGGCACTCAAGGTCTTAAGGGGTTGGCCGAAAGCGCTCAAACGGTTGATCGCGTGATTGCACAAAACGGGGTCAGCTACAACATCTTCGCTGAAAAAGAAGAGCAAACCCGCCCTTGGTCACTGAATCCATTACCCATGCTGATTGAGCCAGGCGAGTGGCAAACACTGAGCCAGGGCTTAGCGCAACGCGCTCATCTGTTAAACGAAATTTTGCGTGATGTTTATCATGAGCGCCAGCTGCTGCAAGCCGCCTATCTACCTGGCGCTTTGGTGCTCGGCAACCCTGGCTACATGCATGCCATGCACGGTGTCACCCCCCCGGCGCAAACCTATTTGCACGTGGTGGCCTTCGATGTGGCGCGCGACGTTGATGGGCAATGGTGGGTCGTGGGTCAAAGAACACAGTCACCATCGGGACTGGGTTATGTACTAGAAAATCGTCTTATCATTTCCAGGCTATTCCCACAGGCCTATCGCGAAATGGGGGTGCAGCACATCGCATCAAGTTACCGACGCTTGCTTGAAGCGCTTGAAACCCAAGCCCGCACGATAACGTCAGACACACCGCGCTTTGCTTTGCTCACGGCTGGGCCGCTAAGTGAGACTTATTTTGAGCATGCCTACCTCGCGCGCTACCTCGGTATTCCGCTGGTTGAAGGCCCCGACCTGACCGTGCGACAAAGTCAATTGTTTCTCAAAACAATTCACGGCCTTGAACGAATTCATGGATTGATAAGGCGCGTGGATGACGATTTTTGTGATCCGCTGGAACTTAAATCAGATTCCGCCTTAGGCGTGCCAGGACTATTAGAGGTCATCCGGGCTGGCGGTGTGGTCATGGCCAATGCCCTAGGCACTGGGTTTTTAGAGTCGCCAGCAATTCAGGGATTTTTACCGTCTTTGTGTGAGCACTTACTGGGTGAACCCCTAACGTTACCCTCCTTGCACACTTGGTGGTGTGGTGAAGTCGCCGCTTGGAAAGACGTCTCCACCCGCTTGAAATCGCAAGTCATCAAGCCCACGTTTGCCAACCGCAGTTCAACCAATTTTGAGCCCATCATTGCCAGCTTGCTTAACGAGTCGCAACTGGTTCAATGGCGTCAATGGATCGCACGTCGACCCGAAATCTACACCACCCAAACTTACTTACCCTTTTCCCAAGTACCCATTTGGCGCGAAGGCAATATCGAACCTCGGACCGCCATGATTCGGCTCTATGCCATTATTGGTGAAGACGGTCAATGGGAAGTCATGCCTGGGGGCATGACACGGGTTGCGGCAGTCGACCCTCACGTGGTCTCGATGCGAAGCGGTGGCAGTACGCTAGACACCTGGGTGCTCACTGACGATCAGGTTGATACCTATTCGATGCTACCCAAACGCTCCAAACGCCAGCGCTGGCACAGTGAGCACGAATTGGTCTCAAGTCGCTCAGCGGAAAATCTCTTTTGGTTGGGGCGCTACACCGAAAGAGCCGAATATCTTATGCGTTTGGCCCGAGAGGTGTTGGTTTTACTCACGACCAATCGGCGTGATAGCCAACCGGCGCTGCGTGATGCGGTGGGTGAGCTTGCGCGTTTGCATGGCTTGGTGCCTGTTGACGCGCCTAGCATGTCGGTAGCACCCGTGGCATTTGGGCAAGCCCTAATCAACCAGTTACAACAGCTTGACGGCCGTGGGTTACTCGATTGCCTGAGTGCTCTAGAAAGGGCCATCCGTGACGTTCGCGATCGTTTGCCCGCTGAACACGTTCAGATACCGGGGCGGGTTAAACAATTACTACTTCAAGCGCGACACTCGCAAAAAAACAGCGCGTCATTGGGCCTCGTTTCAGGTCTTGAAGTGATCGAAACCCTAGACTTAATGGAAGTCCCTTTGGCTGCATTGGTCGGGTTTCAATTAGACCGCATGACCCGTGATCTCGGCTGGCGAATGCTCAGTGCAGGACGCATGGTCGAGAGACTGATCAATCAGAGCCAAACCACTGACCAATTTTTTGGCTCAGCCGCTGCTTACACCTCTCGTGGTTTTGACACTTTATTGATGCTGTTTGACAGTGCGATCACCTACCGCACGCGTTATCAGCGACAGCAAGACATTGCTGCCTTGCTGGAATTAACCGTCATTGACACCACCAATCCCCGCAGCATTGCGAGCGCACTGCACACCTTGGCCGGCGAACTCGCCGAGTTACCAAACAGTGACACCCTCTTCCCTGCTTTTCCTAAGTTGACTTTTGAAGAGGACAACATCAGCGGTCTGATCGAACAGGTTCATCAAGCGGGTCGATTTGGGTATGAGGCCTCTGATGAGATCGGTCGACGCTTTTTCGCACACGTCAAGCAGCAACACTTTGCATCATGAAGCACATCCACATCGAGCATGAGACACGATATGTTTACGACCATGATGTGGTTCTTGCGCAGCACATAGCCCACCTGCGACCATTAAAAACCCCCTGGCAAACAGTGCATGAGCATCGTTTAAACATTTCCCCACCCGTTGACGATCGTTCGGATCAGATCGATGCCTTTGGCAACACGCGCACGTTTTTCAGTCTCATCACGCCACACCGCGAGTTAACGGTCAACAGTGACAGCCGTGTTGAAAAACGCGCACGTTATACCAACTTTGATCCAACGCAGACGCCGGCTTGGAACGACCTGAAAGCTGAGATGACCTATGGCCTTGACCAACCTTTCGTGGCAGCTTCTGAGTTTGTTTGGCCTAGCCCGTTTGTGCCTTGGCTGGCCGAACTCAAAGATTACGCCCTGCCATCATTTCCTGCGGGACGGCCAATCGGCAGTGCCGCCTTGGCGTTATGCCAACGAATCTATCAAGACTTTACGTACGCTTCTGGATCCACTGAAATCCACACCCCGCTTTCGCAGGCCTTTTCGAATAAGCACGGGGTTTGCCAAGATTTTTCTCACATCATGCTCGGGTGCTTACGCAGTGTTGGCTTGGCGGCACGCTACGTGAGTGGCTACTTGCTGACAACGCCACCACCCGGTCAAGCGCGCTTACGCGGCGCCGACGCCTCTCACGCTTGGGTCAGTGTCTATTGCCCGGGGGCCCCAGGGCAATGGCTTGAGCTCGATCCCACCAACCAAACCATCGCTGACACTTCACACGTCTTGTTGGCACAGGGCCGCGACTTTGGGGATGTGTCACCCTTACGTGGCGTGATTCAGGGCGGCGGTACGCACACCCTTGAAATTGCCGTAACGGCTCAGTTGCTCGACGACAATGTCATATCGACATAGCACAATCGTCGCTTGGCGTCATACGGCAGCGGATCAAGCATGACACCGCGCGCGATTTGTTCTCGACAGGCCAACCACCACTGGGCTGTTAATAGTGGCGCGTGATATTGGGTGAAGACTTCACGGATTTCGGTGTCACCCAAGAGAAAAGTCGCAAACTCTTCAGGGAAAACATCGTTGGGGTGAATGGCGTACCAAGGCTCGCTGGCCATTTCTGCTTCTTCATTAGGCGCTGGTGGAATTTGACGAAACTTCATTTCTGTCATTTTTTGAATTTCATCGTAGTCATAAAAAACCACGCGCCCAAACCTTGTAACACCAAAGTTTTTATAAAGCATATCGCCTGGGAAGATATTGGCCGCAGCCAATTCCCTGATGGCATCACCATACTCTTTAATCGCGCGGTGTCGCTGAGCTTTTGTGGCATCACCAAGATAGATGTTCAGTGGCGTCATACGCCGCTCAATGTAGACGTGCTTTAAGATCAGTTGGTCATCACGTCGCTCAACTTGACTAGGCGCAACACGCTGAATTTCGGCAATGATGTCGTCCGAAAATCTGGAAAGGGGTAAGGCCACCTGCGTGTATTCCCAAGTGTCTGCCATTCGGCCAACGCGGTCATGCAATTTAACCTGTTGGTACTTTGCGCGGACTGTTTCACGTGTCATGCCGTCTTTGGTGATGTCGTCTTTGATAAGCTTGAAGACATACGGATAAGACGGCAGTGTCAAAACCAACATCACCATGCCGCGAATACCGGGTGCGGCATCAAACACGTCGTGAGAGTGCGCCAAATGCTGCAAAAAGTCACGGTAAAACAACGTCTTGCCTTGTTTTTGTAGGCCGAGCATGGTGTAGATTTCGGCTTTGGCTTTGCCCGGCAACAGGTTGCTGATGAAGTCGACGTAAGCGGCGGGCACTTCCATATCAACCAGAAAATACGCTCGTGTAAAACTGAATAAGGTACTCAGGTCGGCCTCATCGCTCAATAAGGCATCCAAAACCACTTGCCCTGCCACATTACGGACCAGTGAAACAGCAAAAGGATAGACCTTGCCTTGATTGATGAGCCGTCCGATGATGAACGCGCTTTTGGTTCGAAAAAATAAACTACCCAAAACATGCAATTGGCAGTCACTGGCCAGCCGGTGACCACTGGTTCGTTCAATTTTTTTGCCCAAAGCCGTCACGGCCGCTTGCGCCAAACGGCGCGTATCGCGGGGTAAGTCTTCAAAGCCGCAGGCCAATCCAAAATCCGCCACCATCTTGCTCAAAGACTGGCGTAATCCTTGGGACGTTGGATAGTACACGCGATACACCGGGCGCTGACTATCAAGATAATCGGTGGCCACAGCAGGACGCACAAACAAAAAATCATTGCGGAAATAATCACGATGCAGCACGCGACAAGACACAGAGTTGTAAAACGTCTCAGCACACTCGGGCTGGCGATGGTCTGTGAGCAATCCGACGAACGCTTGCCGCACTGATTGCCAAAACTGCGTTTGTTCTACGCTTAAAACCGTGTTCGAGTGGTCAAGTGGCAAGCACTGGGTTTCTTGATTCTGGCGTTGCAGCAATGGCTCTAGCCGATTTAAGCACTCCCCCACTCTCATGTCGTAATACTCGATACGTTCTTTTGAGAGCTGCTGGATGCCGTGCCAGTCACCTGACTCAAACAACGACTTGGCTCGCTGAGCACCATAGCGAAACAAAGCATAGTGTCGATCAAATCCTTGCAAAATCAAGCTGGCCACACTCAGCGGATCCAGTCGGCTTGGTTTTGGTTCGATCTTTACAGTGTCAGCACTTTGCATGGTTACCCAAACTTAAGAATGCGTTGGCGTTTGCTAGGCGGGCGATTATGATGATCAAAATCATAAGACATAACGCCCGGAGTGACGAGACCACATGAACCCTTTAGAACACGAATTGACATATCCATTGGGTGATCGTTTGCCCGAACCGGGCAATAGCATCGAGGTTGCCCCTGGCGTGCACTGGCTGCGTATGCCACTGCCTTTCGCCTTAGATCACATTAACTTGTGGCTACTCAAAGATGAAATCGATGGTCAAGAAGGCTGGACGATCGTCGATTGTGGAGTCGCACGCGATGAGGTGAAAGTATTGTGGGAGTCGGTCTTTGACAACGTCCTCCAGGGCTTACCTGTCTTGCGCGTGGTGGTGACCCACATGCATCCTGACCACATTGGTCTGGCGCATTGGCTCTGCCAGCGCTGGCACGTACATCTCTACATCAGTATGACCGATTACATGACGGCAAAATTATGGTCATCCGCGGGAAAAGGCAGTGCGGCGGGTGGTGAAAGTGCCGTGCAACATTTCCAGCGTCATGGCATGCAAGATGCCGAATCGCTAGAAAAAATTCGTGCCCGTGGCAGCTACTATGTCACGCTAGTGCCTGAAGTACCCGATCAATTTGTACGCCTACGAGGTGGCGAATCTATTCGTATTAACGGCGTTGATTGGCAGCTGATTGCCGGCTATGGTCATGCGCCCGAACATCTTTCGCTGTTCTGTGCAGACAAAAAAGTGTTGATATCTGGTGACATGGTGCTGCCACGGATTTCGACCAATATCAGCGTGTTTAACCACGAACCGCTTGGCAATCCCCTGCCTGCCTACCTAGACTCCCTAGATGCTTACCGACCTCTGCCTGCTGATACGCTGGTGCTGCCTTCGCACGGCAAACCTTTTAAAGGTCTGCATGAGCGTATTGCGCAACAACACGCTCACCATAAAGAGCGCCTTGATGAAGTGCTTGAAGCTTGTGATACCCCAAAAAGCACCATGGATATTGTGCCAATCATGTTCAAGCGAACGCTAGATTTGCATCAAATGACGTTTGCCATGGGTGAAGCCTTGGCACACCTTCACGCCCTATATTTCGCCGGTAAATTGCGCCGCCACATACAGGCTGATGGCGTGGTTCGATTTGATCGCACATGACACGCAGCAAAAACACCAAACTACTGCATATCGGTAGTGCACCATTTGATGAGCCGTCACAGACGGCTGGTGTTAGTTTGCCATCTATTCGCACCAGTACGGTTCGGTTTAAAAACCTAGACGCGTTAGAGCACGCCCAACGCCGGCGTGCCAGCGGCGAGCGGGTGGTGACTTATGGTATTTCAGGCCTCCAAACACATCGCGCCTTAGAAGACGTGTTTATGGCGATCGAAGACGGCACTTATTGTGTCTTAAACCCATCTGGCCTGGCATCCATCTATTTGGTGTTCATGAGCGTGCTGCGCTCTGGCGAGCACGTGCTCGTTTCAGATAACGTTTACGGCCCGGTTCGCACCATGAATGAAACGTTATTAAAACGCCTAAATATCGAAATCACGTTCTTTTCACCCTCGCAAGACGATATTGCTTCACTGATTCGACCAAACACCAAAATGATTTATGTCGAGTCGCCAGGCTCTTTGCTTATGGAAATGCTCGACATGCCAGCGCTGTCAGCCGTGGCGCGGGCACATGACTTGGTTTTAGCCACCGACAACACCTGGGGCTCCCACGTGTACCAACCACTGACACTCGGGGCCGATATCTCATTGGTGGCGGGCACCAAATACATTGGCGGGCACTCAGACTTGCTGCTCGGGGCTGTGGTCACCAATCGAGACGACCTGGCCCAAGCCCTTCATCAAACGCAATACGCCATGGGTAACGCCGTTAGTGCTGACGATGTGTGGTTGGCGCTACGCGGTGTTAAAACTTTAGCGATTCGACTGAAACAACACACGGAAAATGCTTTGGGTATTTGTGCCTATTTGGATCAACACCCCAAGGTCAGCCGCCTTTACTTTCCCCCATGGCACAAAGACCCTGGTCATGCACTTTGGCAACGCGATTGCAGCGGTGGCAATGGTCTTTTAAGTCTGAGCTTAAACGCATCAGCCAATGACGCCAAAACGTTCGTCAACCAATTAAAACTTTTTGGACTTGGGTTTTCTTGGGGAGGTTTTGAAAGCTTGGTGCAATGGGTTTCACCCAGTGCTTTGAGCAGCCACCGCTATTGGAATGAGGGTGATCGAGCCGTTGTGCGCCTGCACATTGGTCTCGAATCGGTCGAAGATCTGATTGCAGATTTGGATCAAGCGTTTGAAGCAATGACCGACAGCCGTTAAAAGGCCTTATCGCATCGCCTTTAATTAGCGGCTTTTTTCACCAAGTCATTGGCCACATCAATCATTTGTTGATAGCCACCCGCTTCTGTTGGCGAAGTTAAAAAACGACCATCAACCGCTAGCGAGGGTGTGCCCTGAATGGCGTAACCTTTGGCCAATTGGTCAGCGCGCTGAACTTTTGACTTCACGCCAAACGAATCCATCGCGGCTGCAAATTTTGTTTTGTCCACGCCTTGGCTTGCCACCCATGCCACGATGGCATCCTTGGTAAAGATACGCTTTTTCTCTTGGTGGATGGCATTAAAAACCTTAGGGTGAAGGTCCGTGCGTCCAACGGCTTGCAGCGCATAGTAAAGCTCTTGCAGGGGTTTCATGGCAGCGTTAAAAGCCACTGGCACCGCGTAAAGCACCGCGTCAGCGGGCAAGGTTTTTTTCCATTCAGCGATCATGGGCTCGACCACCGCGCAATGTGGGCAGCTATAAGAGAAAAACTCTAACACCTCAACCTTGCCTGGTTCGGTAGATTGAGGCGGATTGACATTGACATACTTGTTGGCTGATTGAGCAAAAACTGTGCTCGACAAGCTCAATACACCAACTAAAAAAACCTTGAGGGCAGACTTCAGCATATTAGGCACCTGTTGTGAGAATCGTTCCAAATACTATTGACCGTTATTGACGAATGACGTTCGCGGTTATTTTTTCTTGAGCCAACCGAGCCCGTGCTTTATTCATATCATCGAGCCGCTCATAAGGCCCCACTCGCACGCGATTAACTTGCAAGCCGTTGACTTCTGCCCGTTGAATTTGGGTCGGCAACCCCAACAAAATCATTTGCGCACGAACTGACTCGGCATCCTCTAAAACACTGAAGGCCCCAACCTGTAAGAAATACGTTTTATTGTCACCAGATGGCGCTACCGTTGTTGCCGAGGCGACCGGTGCTTTGGGTGCTGGTGGTGGTGGCAATGGCGGTACTGCTTTAGGGGTCGCTGGTAACGTTGCAATTAACTGCCCGAGCTGATCTTGTTGAACAGGTTTGCCTCCCGTTGACGGGACCAGACCAACATTGGGGTCGGGTGACTGCTTGGGATCCATGGGAGAGTCGGCAGCCGATCGGCTGGCTTTGTCCACAAAGGGCATGGGCGAGTTCATCACAAAATACGCAACCGCTGCCGCTGCCGACAAGCCTATCAGCAATCCTGCGATTACGCCGTAAAAAGTGCTTCCTGTCGAAGTCCGATTTTGCTTTGCCATGGCGTATGTTACATCCGTTCAGGCGCTGAAACGCCGAGCAAATTAAGACCGTTAGCCAACACTTGTCGGGTTGCGTCAGCCAAGCGTAGGCGAGCCGCTTTGAGCGCTTGATCATCAACCAAAACGCGCTCGGCGTTATACCAAGCGTGAAAGTCTGATGCACATTCGCGTAACCAGAATGCCAGTAGGTGGGGCGACAACTCGCGCGCCGCTTGGTGAATCATGGCGGGTAACTCAGCCAATCGACGTAACAGGCGCTGCTCGGTTGGCGCGCTCAGGCCTATCGCATCAGCGGCGCGCAACGTTGACTCTGGTATTGCACCCTGCAGAAGCATTGAGCAGATTCGGGCGTGGGCGTATTGCACGTAATAAACAGGGTTCTCTTCACTTTGCGAGCGGGCCAGATCGACATCAAAAACAAACTCGGTGTCTGCGCGTCGTTGTATTAAGAAAAACCGAACGGCGTCTCGCCCGACCCAATCAATCAAATCTCGCATAGTGACGTAACTACCCGCACGCTTTGAAAGTTTGACTTCTTTACCATCACGCACCACTTTGACCATTTTGTGCAAAATGTATGACGGGTAATCTTTGGGTATATCTAAATTCAAGGCTTGCAAACCCGCTCTCACGCGAGCGACTGTGCCGTGATGGTCGCTGCCTTGAATATTGATCGCATTTTGAAAGCCACGCTCCCACTTGTTGAGGTGATAGGCCACATCAGGCACAAAATAGGTATATCCACCGTCTTGCTTGCGCATGACACGGTCTTTGTCATCGCCCGTATCGAGCGCTGTTGTTCTCAGCCAAAGTGCCCCTTCATGCTCATAGGTGTGGCCACTGTCGTTGAGTTGTTGAACGGTGTTTTTAACTTGGCCTGAACTGTAGAGCGAGCTTTCGAGAAAATACTGATCAAACGACAATCCAAAAGCTTGCAAATCTAGGTCCTGCTCACGGCGTAAATAAGCCACCGCGAATTGACGAATCGCCTCTAAGTTTGTGGTGTCACCTTTGGCGGTGACAGCTTGACCGTCGCTCGCCTGAACAGTCAGCCCAGCAAGGTAGTCACGGGCGATATCAAGAATGTAGTCGCCGCGATAGCCATCGGCTGGGTAATCTGGGCTTTCCGGTGCGATGCCTTTGGCGCGGGCTTGCACACTAATAGCTAAATTATCAATTTGATTACCTGCGTCGTTGTAATAAAACTCCCGACTAACCGCATAACCATCAGCGGTAAACAGACGACAAAGGGCGTCACCCAACGCGGCTTGCCGAGCATGGCCAACATGCAAAGGACCCGTTGGATTAGCAGAAACAAATTCGACCAGTACTTTGGTTTTGGTGGTCGGTTGTGAACCGAATTGACTACCAAGTGTTGCCACTTGGTCAAGCACCGCCATCAGCGCTGTTTGCGAGAGCCGAAAATTAATAAACCCCGGTCCAGCCACCTCTGCCGATTCAATTAACGTTTTCGCTTGTGGATCAGCCATCACAAGCTCAATAATCAATTGCGCCAACTCTCTTGGCGCGCGTGCAATGGGTTTGGCGAGTTGCATGGCCAAATTACTGGCAATGTCGCCATGAGCCGCCACTTTGGGGCGCTCAAGGGTCAACGCCGGTTCAGCATCTGGGGCTAAGGCTTGAGCGGCCCGCTTTAAAGCGGCTAATAACTGACTAGATTGCTCGGGGAGCATGGGGTCTGCCAAGAAAAATAAAAGAAAATAATGATAGCCTGTTTCTATTTGCTACTGCTTACGTGCAGGGATAGAAATAACGCTGCTAATACTGCCCTAACACTACCGGAGAATTAAAATGCTTGTCACCTTCACCAGTAATGTTGATGCCGACGTGCTCATGATGGGCGAACATGCTGAACTTGTGTTGCGCGTGGCTGGCAAAGATGTCGCCCATGGCGTGCCTGAGCGCGGTGTGTTTTCTTACGAACAGCTCGACGACAGTATCAGCCGAATAGAAGCTGCGGTTGCTGCTGAACCACCGCCTGAAGAAGACATTGACAACGATCATGATCACGAAAAACCGAAAGCGGTTGTTGTTTTGCTGGCTCAGCGAGTTTACCCTTTACTCGCCATGCTTAAAAAAGCCCGCAGCGCCAAAACCAGCGTGATGTGGGAAACCAGTTCCGGCTGGTAGCAAACAAACCTAGGGTTTAGGGTGTGAGCCCGTTTGCTGTGGCCTTTTGGGCCGTCTTTGGTTGCGACTTGCGCAACCAAAGACGGCATACGTCGGCTTATCAAATGTCTATATTTGCCGCTTGTAGGGCATGCGTTTCGATAAACTCGCGTCTGGGTTCAACGTGGTCACCCATCAGCGTTGTGAATATCGCATCCGCACCAATCGCATCCTCAATCTGAACTCTAAGTAAGCGGCGTACTGCTGGGTTCATGGTTGTTTCCCAAAGCTGCGCGGGGTTCATTTCGCCCAAGCCTTTATAGCGCTGCTTGGTCACGCCGCGTTCTGCCTCGCTGCGCAACCACGTCATCACATCACCAAAGTCTTTAACGGCTGCTTCTTTTCGCTTTTCGCCTTCACCCCGAGCAATAATCGCGCCAGGACCAATCAAATCCTTAAAAGTTTCGCTGCTCTTGCGCAAAATCTCATAATCCGAGCCATTGGCAAAGTCTTCATCAAAATGGCTGGCACGCATGTTGCCATGGTGTTTACGCAAAACCACCAAACGTCGCTTTTCCGTCTCTTCGTTGTATTCCGCGTTAACTTCAACGCTACCGGGTAGCATTGGGTCATCGAGTTTTTCAAATAACGCGCGGGCACTGGCTTGCGCCGCATCCTCTGACGAAAGGTTCAACGGGATCCCTTGAACAAAGGCATGAAGTGCGCCGTGGTCTTTAAAACGAGTCAATCGACTGACCACGGCTTCAGCCAATGCAAATTGCCGAGCCAACTCACTGATGGCATCTGTTTGGATAGGTTCTGCATTTTCTCGCGGTACGAGCACCGCTTCTTTTAAAGCCAAACCAAGCATGAACTGTGTTTCTTCGTGTTCATCTTTCAAATAACGTTCTTCTTTGCCAGCCTTCACTTTGTAAAGCGGTGGTTGCGCAATGTAAATGTGTCCATGCTCAACCAACTGTGGCATTTGGCGATATAACAACGTGAGTAACAACGTTCGAATATGAGCACCATCGACATCCGCATCGGTCATGATGATGATGCGGTGATAGCGCAGTTTTTCCAAATTAAAATCGGGTCCGATGCTGGTGCCTAACGCAGTGATTAAGGTGGCAATTTGTTCACTTGCAACCAGCCGATCGAAACGGGCTTTTTCAACATTGAGCACTTTACCGCGCAGAGGAAGTATGGCCTGGAACTTACGATCACGACCTTGTTTGGCTGAGCCACCGGCCGAGTCTCCCTCAACGATGTAGAGCTCGCACAATGCTGGATCTTTTTCTTGGCAGTCCGCCAATTTGCCGGGCAGTCCCGCACCTTCTAGAATACTTTTACGGCGTGTCATTTCCCGCGCACGTCTGGCGGCTTCGCGAGCTCTGGCAGCCTCGACGACCTTGCCGCAAACGGCTTTGGCGTCAACGGGGTTTTCTAATAACCATGTTTCAAGTGAGCGGGCAACAGCATCTTCTACGGCTGGACGCACTTCGCTAGAGACCAATTTGTCTTTGGTTTGGCTACTGAATTTCGGCTCAGGTACTTTGACTGACAAGACACAAGACAACCCTTCGCGCATATCATCGCCGGTGGTTTCGACTTTTGCCTTCTTGCTGATTTCATTGTCTGCAATGTACTTATTAATTACCCGGGTCATTGCCGCGCGCAGGCCCGTTAAGTGAGTACCGCCATCGCGCTGAGGAATGTTGTTGGTAAAACACAGCACTTGTTCACTGTAACCATCGTTCCATTGCATCGCAATTTCCACGCCCACGTTTGTGCCACCCACATCTGATTCGGTCGCAACAGCAAATGGGTTGGGGTGTAACGGTGTCTTAGTGCGATTGATGTACTCGACAAAACCCCTGACACCACCGGCAAACGCAAAGTTTTCCTCTTTGCCGTCACGCTGGTCTATTAACCTGATCTTAACGCCGTTGTTGAGGAACGATAATTCGCGTAAACGCTTGGACAGAATGTCGTAGTGGTACTCAACATTAGAAAAAATATCTGTGTCTGCGAGAAAGTGCACTTCTGTGCCCCGACGTTCTGTCTTGCCAGTAACACTCAAGGGCGACAATCTCTCGCCGTGGGCAAACTCCATTTGATGGACCTCACCGTTACGGCGAATCGTCAACTTTAACCAACTCGACAAGGCATTCACACATGACACACCGACACCGTGCAATCCGCCTGACACTTTGTATGAGTTTTGGTCAAACTTACCACCTGCGTGTAATTCCGTTAGGACAATCTCTGCGGCGCTGCGCTCAAATTCATCGTCCTTGTGGATATCGGTCGGAATACCACGACCATTATCTGTAACAGAAATCGAGTTATCCGCGTGAATGGTAACCACGATGTCATCACAATGCCCAGCCAATGCCTCATCGATGGCGTTGTCCACCACCTCAAACACCATGTGATGTAAGCCCGTTCCGTCAGAGGTGTCGCCAATGTACATGCCCGGGCGCTTTCGTACCGCCTCCAAACCTTTAAGCATCCTAATGGAGTCGGCACCGTAATTACCTTGGTCGGGCTGTGTCATTGATTTTCCTTCGTTGGGTGTTGCTCGGATTTCTGACATTTTTAAATCCGCATGGGCATAACGACGTACTGAAATGAATCATCGTCAGGCAAAGTAAGTAGTGCTGAAGCATTGGCGTCTGGCATGACTGACCATCTCACCGTTTCTTCTTTTAAGCTTGATAGGAAATCCAACAAATAACTGACATTGAAACCAACATCAAGCGCCTCTGCGTTGTAGTTAATATCAATTTCTTCGAGCGCTTCCTCTTGCTCGGCGTTGGTAGAAGAGGCGATCAATGCGTTTGCACCTATTTGAAAGCGCACACTTCTAAGTTTGTCAGTCGTCAAGATCGCTGCGCGCTGCAAGCTACCAAGCAAAGCCTCACGACTGACATCAAAATGGCGGGTGTAGTTCGTTGGTATGACTCGCTTATAGTCAGGAAACTTCCCTTCAACGAGCTTAGAAATCAGTTCGACCTCACCAAAGCAAAAACGGATCTGTCCTGTACCGACCTCTATGACCACAGGCTCATCAGAATCTGAGAGCAATCTCTGCATTTCGAGCACGGTTTTGCGAGGCACAATCACTTCAGTCGATTCATTGTTTGTGTCGACCACACTCTGGCAATGCGCCAGACGGTGGCCATCAGTGGCTACTGCCCGCAACGTGCCTGGCTCAAAAACAAGTAGTGTTCCGTTTAAATAGTAGCGAATATCTTGTTGGGCCATGGCAAAGTGCGTCATGGCAAACAAATGTTTTAGTGCTTTTTGAGTCATGGTCACAGACTCGGCGATTGTCTCGGGTACAGAAAGCGCAGGAAAATCACCAGCACTTAATGTCTGCAATGCAAAACGGCTCTTGCCTGCTTGAACTGTCAGTTTATTGGTTGTTTGAGAGATCGTTACTTCACCGGTATCAGGCAATGCACGCAAAATGTCTAAAAGCTTGCGTGCCGCAACCGTCACTGCCGTATCACCCGTACCAACACCAAAGTTTGTGGCCGTGGTGATCTGTACTTCGAGATCAGTGGCAATAAAAGAAACTTTTGATCCTTCTTTTTTAAGCAAGATGTTTGCCAATATTGGCAAGGTATGTCGCCGCTCAACGATACCAGCGACTGTTGTCAATGGTTTAAGCAATGTGTCACGGGGTGCTTTTATCAGTTGCATCGACTATCCCTTTAATGTTTGTTCAAGCACGTGAAGCGTATGGTTTAAATCCGCTTGCTTGCCTCTTAAGTCACTAATTTTGCGGACGGCGTGCAAAACCGTCGTATGGTCTCTTCCGCCAAACAGATCACCAATGTCTGGCAAGCTTTTGTGTGTGAGTTCTTTAGCCAAATACATGGCCACTTGTCTAGGCATTGCTATATTCGCAGGCCGACGTTTCGAGTACATGTCAGCCACTTTGATTTTGTAGAAGTCGGCGACTGTCTTTTGAATGTTTTCGACGGTGATTTGCCCTGTCGAGACAGACAATAGATCCTTAAGTGCCTCACGGCAAAACTCAACCGTTAGTTCTCTCGTGCCATGAAAGCGCAAATAAGCCAAAACTTTGTGTAACGCACCTTCTAACTCTCGAACATTGCTGCGTAAATGCTTAGCAATAAAAAAAGCGACCTCTTCTGGCATTTCAACGCCTTCAACATCGGCTTTACGAAGCAAAATGGCGACTCGCATTTCAAGTTCTGGCGGCTCAATGGCAACCGTTAGACCAGAATCGAATCGGGAAATCAGTCGCTCATCAATTCCTGATAACTCTTTTGGGTAAGTGTCACTGGTAATGATGATTTGCTTGCGCTGGGCCACCATGGCTTCAAAAGCGTAGAAAAACTCTTCTTGAGTCCTGCTTTTACCGGAAAAAAACTGAATGTCATCTATCAACAGCAAATCTAGGGAATGGTAATACCTTTTGAAATCATCAAATGCTTTGCGTTGGTAAGCCTTAACCACATCTGAAACGTATTGATCTGCATGTACGTACCGCACCCGTGCTTGTGATCGCGTGGCGATCACGGCATTACCAATGGCATGAATGAGATGGGTTTTACCCAGACCAACCCCACCATAAAGAAACAGCGGGTTATATGAGGTTCCAGGGTTTTCTGACACTTGCAGTGCCGCTGCACGAGCCAATTGATTGGCTTTACCCGTTACAAAATTGTCGAACGACAAATTATCGTTCAATCGCGAGTGGTCATTAGATAAGGTTGTCGCCGCTGGGGTAACGCCAAAGAGTTGGGCGGTTGTTGGTTTTTGTTGAACCACCGGTGGTTGTTCGACCGAGCGATCCGTTGCAATGGTTGGTGCACTTGGCTGACTTATATTTTGATTGATGTTTGCGGCGAGTTCTAAAATAACCACGGTTTTTTGACCAAACCAAGTTTGCGCAATTTGTTCAATTCTGTCAGCAAAGTTTTTCTTCACCCAGTCCAGTTTGAAACGGTTGGGTGCAGACAGGCGCAAATGACCAGTTGATGCGTCGTATCCAACGGGCATCAAAGGCCTTATCCAAGCGTTAACTTGTTGAGGGGGTAATTCCTGCTCTAACTGCGTTAGGCAGGATTGCCAAAATTCATCCATATCGACCGATCTTGTAAACCCTGATTTTACATTGGCTGAGGACGTGTTTGACGTTACATTACGCTTTTATATCTATGTTGTTTGACTTACGGCTTCTTTTTTGATGAAATAGAGGGCTTTCCCGAATTATTCTGGGTTCATAAAATGAAACGTACCTACCAACCATCAGTCACTCGTCGCAAACGTACCCACGGTTTTCGTGTTCGCATGAAAACCCGCGGGGGTCGTGCCGTCATTAACGCTCGCCGTGCGAAGGGTCGCAAACGCTTGGCTGTCTAAGACTGGCTTAGCTGCGCGTTTTTTTGTATTAGTCGGCGCGCGATGAATAACCAAGACTCGTCATGCCAGAGCTAAATGCCAAATTTGGACCATCGGCGCGATTAACAGACTCCGCCGAGTTCGGCCTCGTTCTAAAGACCAAACCCATCGCGCGTGGGCAGCATATTTTCGTGCATTTTTCACCCAATACGGCTTCACCAGCCCGATTAGGTGTCATTGTTCCTAAGCGATTGCTTCGTCTTGCAACGGCTAGAAACGCAGTCAAACGCGTGTTTAGAGAGGCTTTTCGTCAGCAGCGTTGCGGTCTCATACACGGGCATTTCGTCATTCGTCTGCTTAGATCGCCCAAGTACGCCTCCTTACCCGAGCTTAAAACAATGCTACGAGGTGAAACCGATCAATTAATTGGTTTACTAGATTGTCGCTATCGACAAAAAACGTCATTATGAAGTGGGTTTTGATCAAGACGGTCCGTTTTTATCAGTTTTTCCTTAGTCCTTGGATGGGCAATAACTGCCGTTTCTCACCAACCTGCTCGAACTACGCCATTGAGGCCATCAATGAGTGGGGCAGCTTTAAGGGTAGCTGGCTGGCTGTACGTCGCGTATTTCGGTGTCACCCATGGGCTGTCGGCGGTGAGGATCCTGTTCCTGCAAAACACTTTCACAAACACAAGTCCTGATTGACGGTAAACTCCGAGGCTTGATTGTTTTTACCCTTAGATTAGGTACAGATGGATATCCGCCGCACGATTATTTTGATGATTTTTGCGTTTTCACTCTTGTTGCTCTGGAACAACTGGCAACTGCATCAAGGTGGAACGTCGCTTTTTGGCCCATCAGTCACCACACCCGCTGGCGATCGATCGCAGCCCTTGAATGGTTCGCGAGAACCTTCTGGACCATCTGCTGTTCCCGCCGCCGTTAGTGCGCCCTCGAGCGATGGTGCCATGCCAATTGCCCCTCCAGCCATTGCGCCAGCATCTCAAACCGTGGAAATCACAACGGATGTTTATCGTTTGGTATTCGATTTAAATGGTGCGCAGCTCATAAGAGCAGAGTTGCTTAAGTTTCCAAGTAAAAATGATCCTTCTCAACCAGCCGTTCTTTTACAGCAAGATGCTGAAGGCACTTATGTTGTGCAAACGGGTATTGTTGGTGCGCCAGAAGGCAAGAATTACCCCACACACTTAACACCATTTAAGCTTGTTTCATCCGAAACAACCATGACCGGTGAGACGCTACCTATTCAATTCATTGGTGAGTCTGACGGCGTGCGTGTCACGAAAACGTTTAACTTTCGTCGCGACTCTTACGCAATAGAAGTTATACACAACGTGCAGAACATGACGGACCAAATGATCAGTCCGTCTCTTTATCTTCAGATGACTCGTGATAGCGAAGATCCTAAAGACACATCTAGCTTCTACCATACGTTCACTGGTCCCGCCATTTACTCTGAAGAAGGCAAGTTTCAAAAAGTATCCTTTTCTGATATTGGCGATCGAAAAGGGGAATACGTCAAATCAGCTGATAATGGTTGGTTTGCCATGATTCAACATTATTTTGTTTCTGCTTGGGTTCCGCCACAAGGTGCCGTGCGGACGTACGACATGGCAGCAGTTGGTGTTGAACTGTTTGCGGTTAGAAGTATTGAGGCTGTCGGCCAGCTAATGCCCCAGGCCTCTGTTGAAATTAAATCGACCCTTTGGGTTGGGCCACAAGATCAAAACGCTTTAGAAGCCATTGCCCCAGGATTGGACTTGGTCGTTGATTACGGGTGGCTAACTATCATTGCCAAGCCTCTTTTTGGATTGATGACTTGGTTGCACACGTATATTGGCAATTGGGGTTGGACAATTGTTGTGTTGACTATCATCATCAAACTTGTTTTCTATCCATTGTCGGCGGCCAGTTATCGTTCAATGGCTAAAATGAAACAAGTGGCGCCACGTTTGAAAGCTTTGAAAGAAAAGTTTGGTGATGACCGGCAAAAAATGAACACCGCCATGATGGAGATGTACCGTACTGAAAAAATCAATCCTCTTGGGGGATGTCTGCCTGTTGTTGTTCAGATACCGGTTTTTATCTCATTGTATTGGGTATTGCTCGCCAGCGTAGAAATGCGCGGGGCTCCATGGGTTTTATGGGTTGACGATTTGTCTGCACGCGATCCATTGTTCTTGTTGCCCGCCATCATGATGGCAACGATGTTCTTGCAAATTAAACTAAATCCAACACCACCCGATCCCATGCAAGCGAAGGTCATGATGTTAATGCCACTCGTATTTGGTGGCATGATGTTTTTCTTTCCCGCAGGATTGGTTTTGTATTGGTGTGTTAACAACATTATTTCGATTGCCCAACAGTGGTACATAACCAAAAAAATGGCCAAAGTCGCCGCTGAACCACACCGCTAATGCTCCCTTATGACACTGCGCCCATTGCTGCAATAGCGACTGCACCCGGGCGCGGTAGCATCGGTGTTATAAGAATATCTGGTCAAAATCTTTCCTCTTTGGCCTTGTCGCTTCTTAAAATAAAGCCAACACCGCGCCATGCTCACTACCTTCCGTTTACAGACGAAACTGGCGAATTGATTGATAGTGGTATTGCCATTTTTTTTAATGCACCCAACTCCTATACAGGTGAAGACGTACTAGAACTCCAGGGCCATGGTGGAACAGCAGTTATGCAGGCCCTCCTTAGCAATGTCATCAAACGAGGCAAAGAGATTGGTTTGCGGCTGGCTGAGCCTGGAGAGTTTTCGCTTAGGGCCTTTATAAATAACAAAATTGATCTGGTTCAAGCAGAGGCCGTCGCCGATCTTATCAATGCGAGTTCGGCTGAGGCAGCCCACGCAGCCGCTTTATCTCTAAGTGGGCATTTTTCTACTGAAATCAATGCGTTAGCTGATGAAATTGTTGCTCTGCGGACATTGGTTGAAGCAACGTTAGACTTTCCTGAAGAAGAAATAGAGTTCATCGAAAAGCATCAAGTCAAACCGCGTATCGGTTTTCTTGTTCAAAAATTTGAATCGCTCTTATCAACAACAAAAAGAAGCGTTTACTTGTCTGAGGGCTTACGCGTTGTACTTGCCGGTGAACCTAACGTTGGTAAATCGAGTTTGATGAATGCCTTGTTCGATGAAAATATTGCTATCGTTAGCGATATAGCGGGAACAACTCGTGACAGCATCAAGGGTCATCTTCAGTTAGACGGCATACCAATTACGGTTACTGATACTGCAGGATTGCGATTTACAAACGATGAGATAGAAAAATTAGGCATCGAACGCACATTGGTCGCTATTGAGTCAAGCAACGTCATCCTCGATATTGTAGACATTCGTCAACCAGCGTCTATATTAAAAAGTTTTTCATCGTCAATTTTATTGACTAACAAAAATATCATTACTGTTTTCAACAAAATCGATTTGTTAGAAACGAACGTTGATCATTCCTCAACAAATATCGGCGTCAACGTATCTGCAGTCACCGGAGAGGGTTTGTCTGAGCTTAGAAAGGCCATTCTCAAACTGATCGGTCGGCAGCTTGGTGAAAGGTCTCCGTGGCTAGCCAGAAAGCGTCATGTTCTTGCCATCGAACAAGGGCTTGATCATCTTCATCAAGCGTATTTTTTTGCATGTGAAGACGACAGAGCTTTAGACCTTCTTGCTGAAGAACTTCGTCTTTGTCACGATCAAATAGGCACGATTACTGGGCATATGAACGCTGATGTATTGCTTGGGCACATTTTTTCTAGTTTTTGCATAGGCAAGTAACGGTTAGTGTTGTGTTTTAAGCTGTTAATAAGCTTGTTGAAAAGCAGTTCATCAAATGAGGATAGGTCTCTGTTTGGTCTATTTTGTAATAGTTGTTCATGAAAACCCACTGATCTAAACATAACTTATCAACAAGTTTTTTTGGTTTTAAGTTATTGTTTAAGTTGGATATTTTTAACTTTAACCACTTATCCACAAGGTGTATTACCCATTACTATCTTTATATATAAAAGAAAAACAACAAAGGTAAGAACGCATAAAGAGTTCACTTACATAAAAACAATGTATTGGGTATAGATATCTTTTCATGGTCATTTCATTATTTGTTCGACGATTGTTTGGCGCATGTGCAGCTGTAGCTGGTGCACAACTGGCAATGTTATTAAACATTCCTTTGCCCTGGTTGCTTGGACCATTGTTTGTTATTGCTGCACTACGTTTAAACGCCGCGCCAGTGGCCTGTGCCAATTCGCTGCGAAGCGCAGGACAATGGGCTATTGGCACTTCGCTAGGGTTGTACTTCACACCGTATATTCTGGAACTCGTTATTGAACACTGGGACGTTGTGCTAATCGGTATTTTTATTCCCCTACTATTAAGCTCTTTTGGTACATGGGTTCATTGGCGGATTGGTAAGTCGAGTCTAAAAACGGCATGGTTTTCTTCCGCAATCGGTGGCTCAGGTGAAATGAGCCAGTTAGCAGAAAGATATGGTGGTCGTGTGGATCTTGTTGCAAGCGCTCATAGCTTGCGAATTTTGGCAGTCGTTATCATTATTCCCTTCGGTTACCAATATTTTGGTCTATCTGGGATTGATAATACTCATTTGTATAAGGCGAATGTTGATTTGCCGAATCTTGCACTATTAGCTGTTTTTACAGTATTAGCAGGTATCCTATCTCAGCGGCAGGGCTTACCGAACGCCTGGGTTTTAGGGCCTTTGCTGATTTCCACTTTAATGACATTAATTGGTTTTGCAAATACCACTATGCCACCAGAAGTCATTAATATTGGTCAACTTTTAATTGGCTGGTCACTGGGTGATCGCTACAGACCCGCATTTTTCAAAGCAGCGCCTAGATTTCTTTTTGCCACACTTATTTTTACGTTGGGAAGTTTGGCAATTGTTATGGTTATAGGAGTCGTTATTTCGACCAGAAGTGATTTACCATTACCGACAATTTGGCTTGGCCTAGCACCTGGTGGTCTTGCTGAAATGGCTATAACGGCTAAGGTTTTAATGCTTGGTGTTCCTATGGTCACAGCCTTGCAAGTGACCAGAATGGTGTTTGTTGTTATGGTTACAGGATGGCTCTACAATCATATTATTGAGCCTATAGAAAAAAAATTACCGGCCCAGCCCGATTAAATTTGTTAACACCGCGGTTAAAGGTGTTTCGATCATTTTGATTGTTTCACGTGAAACAATCTTATTGATGGGTGTGTCTTACTATCATTGATAGTTAGGAAAAAAATGTCTGCTGATTTTGAATTTGATGTAATTGTTATTGGAGGGGGCCATGCTGGAACAGAGGCATCATTGGCTTCAGCGCGTCGTGGTGCTAAGACCCTTTTGTTAACACAAAACATTGACACGCTTGGCCAAATGTCGTGCAACCCATCAATCGGTGGTATCGGAAAAGGCCATCTCGTTCGCGAAATAGATGCCCTTGGTGGCGCCATGGCATTGGCAACAGATCAAGCGGGGATTCAGTTTAGGTTATTAAACAGTTCAAAAGGACCCGCTGTACGCGCAACACGCGCTCAAGCGGATCGGGTACTTTACAGAAATGCCATCAGAAATATTTTAGAAAACCAAGAAAACCTACATCTTTTTCAACAATCCGTTGATGACTTGTTAATGGAAAGCAATAAAGTTGTTGGTGTTAAAACACAACAGGGGTTTGTTTTCAAAGCACGTGCTGTTGTATTGACAGCAGGTACTTTTTTAAACGGACTTATTCACGTCGGATTACAACACCACTCTGGTGGCCGAGCCGGAGAGGCACCATCGATATCTCTGGCTAGCCGGTTGAAGGAACTTGCTTTACCGCAAGGCCGATTAAAAACAGGAACACCACCAAGGATAGATTGCAGATCAATTAATTTTTCTCATTTACAAGAACAACCAGGCGACAGTGATCCGGTGCCAGTGTTTTCGTTTATGGGTACAGTTGAAATGCATCCAAAACAAGTGTCTTGTTGGATAACGCATACCAACGAAAAGACACATGACATCATTCGTAATGGTTTAGACAGATCGCCAATGTATAGTGGCATTATTGAAGGTGTTGGACCCAGATACTGTCCGTCGATCGAAGACAAGGTTCAGCGATTTAAAGACAAGCTAAGCCATCAAGTATTTCTAGAGCCCGAAGGCCTTAATAGCAATGAAATCTATCCCAATGGTATATCAACAAGTCTTCCTTATGATGTTCAACTTGACATGATTCACTCCATTGTCGGCTTGGAAAAAGCGAATATTATTCGACCGGGTTACGCAATCGAGTATGATTTTTTTGATCCCAAAGAACTCAAACCAACGCTCGAAACTAAATCAATACGAAATCTGTTTTTCGCTGGTCAAATCAATGGAACAACAGGTTATGAAGAAGCAGCAGCTCAAGGTCTTGTTGCCGGAGCCAATGCGGCCGGTTTTTCACGTGAAACAGAACTATTCATTCCGACCCGAGAACAGTCTTATATGGGAGTCATGATTGATGATTTGGTGACAAGCGGCGTTACAGAGCCCTATCGTATGTTTACATCGCGGGCAGAATATCGCTTGAGTTTAAGAGAAGACAATGCTGATTGGCGCTTAACAGAGCAAGGCTATCGCATGGGTTTGGTCTGTGAAAAAAGACTAAAAGTTTTCGAGAAAAAACAAAAAGTTGTCAATGAAGAAGTTCAAAGATTAAAAAAGACTTGGCTTCAGCCAGAAAAAATTTGTCCAAAAGCAACCGAGAGTCTTTTTAAAAGGCCGCTAGAAAGAGAGTATTCTTTGGCAGACCTATTAAAGAGACCTGGCGTTACATATGATGCACTGATGGACATCATGCCTGACCTTGTTTCACGTGAAACAAAGGCGTCTTTAACACGACCAGAGTCTGAACAAGTAGAAGTGCAAATCAAATACGAAGGTTATATTGCCAGACAGCATCAGGATATTGATCGACAAAAGCTATATGGAAACCAAGTTTTACCAGTTGACATGGACTATTCAAACATTGAAAGCTTATCTTATGAGGTTAGGCAAAAACTCAATAAACACCGGCCACAATCCTTTGCGCAAGCCGCTAAGATCTCAGGAATTACACCGGCTGCCATGACAAGCCTTATGATTCATTTAAAAAAAATCGGTCGTGAAAAACCGTCAGATACCGTGTAAATACCCTGGTTGCAAAAACAACAATAGTGGAAACAGAAAAAAAAATCCTACTTGATGTATTCGATAATCTCGGATTACAGAACAATAATGGCTCAGAAAGGAATACGCTTAAAGCGGAACAATTGATAACATTTGTGTCCATGATCCAAAAGTGGAACAAAACATACAATCTAACAGCGCTAAAAAATGTGGCGGATATGGTAAGCCATCATATTATTGATAGCCTTGCTGTTATTCCTAATTTAAACGCGTATTTTCTGCAAAAAAAAATATCATTTCCCAACATCCTTGACGTTGGAACGGGAGCAGGACTTCCTGGCGTTGTTTTGGCAATTATGCAAAGCAAATACAACATATGCTGTTTGGACGCGGTTGAAAAGAAAGTAGCCTTTTTGACCTCAGTTAAAGGTCAAATTGGACTTTCGAACCTAACGGTAAAACATGCGCGGGTCGAAAGTCTAGAAGCACAAAAAGTAGATATTGTTATTTCTAGGGCATTTGCCTCAATTGTTGACATTGTTGAATTAACACAGAAACATGTATCAAGTGGTGGCAGCATCGTTGCGATGAAAGCCAATGGCATTGAAAAAGAAATCATGGCGCTGAGACAACGACAATCGCAATGGAACGTCAAAGCCATCGACTCATTAAACGTGCCGGGAAGCAATGCAACACGTTGTTTGGTCTGGTTGCAAAAGGAACAGTAAAAAGTGGGTACTATCAACAATATCGGACCAAAAGTTTTTTGTATTGCCAACCAGAAAGGCGGTGTTGGTAAAACGACAACAGCCATCAATTTGGCTGCAGCATTAGCACAACATAGCCAAAAAGTTTTGTTGATTGATCTCGACCCCCAAGGTAATGCAACCATGGGGAGCGGGATTGATAAATCGACACTTAAGCACAATATTTATGACGTCTTGATTGGTCAGGCCAACTTGGCCGAGGCAACGGTATACGCCGAGGCCGGACAGTATGCTCTCTTACCATCAAATCGTGAACTATCTGGTGCGGAAATTGATTTGGTCGGCATGCAAGACCGTGAAAAACGGCTCCAAATGGCAATTTCTGAAAACCCAGTTCAGTACGATTACGTATTAATTGATTGCCCGCCAGCGTTGTCATTATTGACACTCAATGGATTTGCTGCTGCTAATGGCGTCATCATTCCGATGCAATGTGAGTATTTCGCATTAGAAGGGCTTTCAGACTTGGTCAATACGATAAAGAGAGTTCACCGTAACTTAAACCCGCAACTGAACCTAATTGGCCTTTTGCGAGTCATGTTTGACACACGGGTAACACTTCAACAACAAGTATCGGACCAATTAGACGCCCACTTTAAGGACAAAGTCTTTTCGACCATCATTCCCCGTAATGTGAGGCTTGCTGAGGCACCTAGTCATGGTATGCCAGGCGTTAATTACGATAAGGCCTCAAGAGGTGCCAAGGCTTATCTTAGTTTTGCAAAAGAGCTCATTGATCGCTTGGCAAAAAACACATAATTAGATCCACAGAAAACACATGGCTAAATTAATCAAAAAATCAACCAATCAGCCGAGAAGAGGCAATACATGGTAACAAAACCAAAACGCCCAAAGGGTCTTGGGAGAGGATTAGACGCCTTGTTAGGAGCGGATACAAACGCACTTGATAACTTGGGGCAAATAACCACCGAAGTCACACCAACACAACTACCAACAGATGTTTTGCAGGCCGGTAAATATCAGCCGCGATCAATGATGGACGAAGAGAGTATAAAAAGTTTGGCTGCATCAATCCAACAACAAGGATTAATGCAACCCATTATTGTTCGTAGAGTTAAGGGTACCGAAAACAAATACGAAGTTATCGCTGGAGAGCGCAGGTTGCGCGCAGCAAAAATTGCGAAACTTGAAAACGTCCCGGTCATCATTAAAGAAGTGGATGATGAAAACGCCGCAATCATGGCCTTGATTGAAAACATACAGCGAGAAGATCTTAATCCGTTAGAGGAAGCAAGAGGATTAAAACGACTACTGGATGAGTTTGCTTTAACGCATGAGCAAATTTCTGATGTTATTGGACGTTCACGTTCGGCAACAAGCAATTTATTAAGATTGCTAAATTTGGCCTCACCCGTTCAAGAAATGTTGCTACGCAACAAAATTGACATGGGACATGCAAGAGCATTACTTTCTTTGTCCGCAGCAGAACAACTGCAGATAGCACATCACATTGTTGCCAAGTCGTTGTCTGTGCGAGAAACAGAACAACTGGTTAATCAAGGGAACAAAGAAGCAAAAGGCACAACGAGAAAACCATTACCACCGAACGCAGATATTGCAAAAATGCAAAATGCTTTAGCCGACAGACTTGGCACAACAGTCACTTTGAAAGCAACCGAAAAAGGTAAAGGTAAGCTAACACTAGATTTTCATGACTGGGAACAATTCCAAGGGTTATTAGACAAACTCGAACTTAAGGATTTATTAGACACCAAGGATTTTTAAGAGCCGTGTGGTTAATAAACTCTTAATCGATACACAAAACCAAACCTCATGTAACTTGACAAGTTTTTAACTTGGGCGCATAATCAGCGGTTCTCTTTTGGAGGGGTGCCCGAGTGGTTAAAGGGGGCAGACTGTAAATCTGTTGACCTTGCGTCTACGTTGGTTCGAATCCAACCCTCTCCACCAAAGGTAGGTAGGCCGCAGGAATCAACAGTTTAGATTTACGTGATTAAAAAGTCAGCCGCGGGTGTAGCTCAATGGTAGAGCAGAAGCCTTCCAAGCTTACGACGAGGGTTCGATTCCCTTCACCCGCTCCAGAAAGACAGATGCGGTGCCGAGGGAATGGGAAATACTTTGTTTTGTACTATGCAGTGAATTTGGTTTTAAGAAATTGTTATCGAGACGTACCAAAGAACATTAAAAGTTGACCGCATGGTCGGCATTGCCCATGTGGCTCAGTGGTAGAGCACTCCCTTGGTAAGGGAGAGGTCACGCGTTCGATCCGCGTCATGGGCACCATA
>CALBEY010000033.1 GCA_937888805.1 uncultured Burkholderiaceae bacterium | reverse complement strand
AACGCTATGTTCGAGATATTAAAGATTCAAACCATCAGAACGTTACTAATCAGTTTCTTTGTTTTCACCAGTCCACTCGTCCTTGCCCAAAGTTCACCCATCAAATTGATGGTGGGTTTCCCAGCCGGTGGCGGAACTGACGCTATTGCACGGATACTCGCTGAGAAGCTCAGTTATTTCCTAGGCGTGCCCGTTACTGTTGAAAACCGAGCTGGCAATGGTGGGCAAATCGCAGCGCAGGCTCTTAAAATTGCACCCCCAGATGGCACGGTGCTCTTTCTTTCGCACGACCATACCATTTCAATCTTGCCCATTATCAATAAAAATTCTGGATATGATCCCAAGAAAGACTTTGTCCCAGTCGCTGGCTTTGCGAGCTTCGCCAATGGTTTCGCCTTGTCAGGTAATTTTTTAAACAAATCATTGGATGAATTTTTACAATCCGTTCGTATACAGCAACAAGGCAAAGCATCTGTCGGCGTTCCCGCCACACAATCAGTCCCAGAGCTTCTCGTCAAATCACTCGCCAAACAATTTGAGCTCGACCTTATAGCCATTCCCTACAAGGGCAGCGCTCCTATGATTGCCGACATGGTAAGCAATCAAATGAATTCAGGCGTAGCATCCGTACCTGATTTCATCAAGTTTCAAAAAGCAGGCATGTTGCACATGGTCGCTGTTATGGGAACCAGTCGGCAAGCCATCCTACCCGACACACCTACCTTTGCCGAGCTGGGTATTAAAGGCTTTGAGGACTTGTCTTATTACGGAATTTTTGCACCCAAAGGCACACCAACAGCCACGATTGACCGCTTCAGCCTCGCCTTAAAGAACGTAGTTGAGTTACCTCAAATCCAGCAGAAACTGAGCGCACTAGGTTTAACCATCGAATACATGACGAGTGATACGCTTTCCCAACGGGAAAGCATTTACTCAAAAAATTGGGCACAAATCATTGCAAGGATGGGTGTCACAGCACAGTAATCCGTCATACCCACAAAAGTATCCCAACGACCAGATTCGCAACCTGCATTTCGTCTTTTATGGCGTCACCCTGGAACCGCTTGATTGCCATTTGATTGGCGAATCCTCACCCCTAGCAACTTGATCTCGCTGGAACCTGCATAAATCCAACCGTTAAAAAATAGGAAAAACTCAAAAATAACTCAGGAACATTTATTTCACGACGTCTGCCGTCGCAAATTCGTTGATACGTTTCGGTCAATATGGCTTGTTTTATTGAATGTGTTTGGACTAGCAGCGCGGTGCCTTCAACTAAACCAACCTAAGCTTATTGATTGCGTCATCAAGCGTTTGGTCATTTTTAGCAAAACAGAACCGAACCAATTTGTGATTAGCCTTTGCACTTTTCTGGTCTGCATAAAAGGCCGATACCGGTATAACGGTGACACCATGGTTTTTTGTGAGCCAGACAGCAAACTCCGCCTCTGGCACATCCGATATATTGCTGTAGTCAGCAAGCAGAAAGAATGTTCCTGGGCAAACGTAAGGCACCAAGCGAGTGGTGCGCAGGCCTTGAGCAAGTCTATCGCGTTTGGCTTGATAGAATTCAGGCAGGGCGAGGTAGGTCGAAGGATCTTTTGTGTATTCGGCTAAGGCGTGTTGGAACGGAGATGGGACTGTAAACACCATGAACTGGTGAACTTTTCTTAATTCATGTGTCAGTTCCGAGGGGGCGCAGCAGTACCCCACTTTCCAACCCGTCGTATGGGTCGTTTTACCAAAAGAAGAAATAACAAAACTTCGTGCCGCTAAATTTGGCCGCGACGCCAAGCTCAGATGACCTTGCGCAACAAAGGTAATGTGTTCATAGACCTCATCAGACAACAGAAGTATGTCGGTCCCAGAAACAATGTGTTCGAGTTGGTCTAAGTCTTCAGTCGTTAATACAGCGCCCGTTGGATTGTGGGGAAAGTTGAGCACAATCATCCGCGTCTTGGCTGTGAGGCCCTTTGAAACGCGATCCCAGTTAACTTTGAATGTGGCTTGTGGGTTGTCTGGAGGGTCCATCGCTACGGTGACAGGTATGCCACCGGCTAGGCGAATCGCAGGTACATAACAATCATAATTGGGTTCAATCACAATGACTTCATCGCCTGACTGAATGACGGCAAGGGCAGTTGCCATGATGGCTTCAGTCGCACCACTGGTCACAGTGACTTCTGTATCTTTATCGTAAGCACATTGATAAAGTGTTTTAACTTTTTGGGCGATCACCTCTCGCAAGTTGTCAACGCCAGACATATAGGGATATTGGTTGTGACCTGACGCCATGGCCTCAGAAACCAAGTTCAATAACTTGGGATCTGGGTTGAAATCAGGAAACCCTTGGCCCAGGTTGACCGCACGATACTCAGCAGCCATCTGACTCATGACGGTAAAAATGGTCGTGCCGACATCGGGTAGCTTAGAGTCGAGTCGCATAGGGTCAGCTTATTGGGTCACACGATTAATAAATGGCATTTTGCGTTTATTGCTTCGCAATTCGTAGCACTAACCGCCGGTCTTGTCGAAATGGACCAATGCTCGAATCTTACCAAGCATATTAAAGGTAACCGAATTGTTCACCGAAGGTCACCAAGTCGCACTTATGTCTCGACTTAGCCAGGCCGCACAGGCTTAATTGCGCAAAAGTTTCACCGCTCAGTCAGTGCCTGTCATGGGATATTTCTCCTCATAAAAATTAAACAACCACAACAAAAGCCAAACTTAGTATTGAGTGAGATCTGTCACGTTCAGCACATTTCCCCTGCAGTCTCAGTGAAATTGGGGCATAGTCTTTGGCCACACTTGCTATCGATGCAAAACGCGTGTACCTTGCAGTGACAAGTAATAGGTAATCCTCAATGTTTTCTAAAATATTTACACTGCTAATTGTTCTCATTACCCTCATTGCATTGAATGGCTGTTCTGACAACAAATCTGTGGTTAGGGTTGCAACATCCCCTTTTTATCCCCCCATCGTTTACAAAAAAGACGGTACCCAAGTCGGCATTGATATTGAAATCTTCAAAGCTTTCTGCGCAAAAATAAGCTGCTCTCCACAAATCAAAGAATATGACTTTCCGGTCATGCTCCAAGCTGTTGCTAACGGTGCAGCCGATATTGCTTTCGCTGGTATTTCAATCACCGAGGAGCGCCAAACAACACTGGATTTCTCGCAGCCGTATTTTCATAATGCCATTCACTTGGTCAGTATCGCGCCCGATGCCAAAAAAATTAGCGAGCTCTCAGAACTTAAAAAATTCCGAATTGGATACCCAATTGGTAATGTTTATGATGAGTTTATTGAAAGGAATTTGGCGCCCGAGGGATATTACGCCCTGTTGCAAATCCGGCATTACACCGATTACACGCAAGTCCTGAAAGATATGCAGTCAGGAAATCTAGACTTAACCTTCATGGATGAACTAAGCCTGAGACTTTGGCAAAAAAAGCATGGGAGCGCAGTCAAATCAGTCTTTAAGTTCCCACAACAAGATCCTTGGGGATTCGCGTTTGGTAAAAGATCAACCCTAAAAAATGAATTTGATGCGTTTCTCAAAAAACTTGGACCCGAGGGCGTTCAAAAAATCATTGACCAAGCTGTTGGCAACTAAGACCGAGCTGAACTCAAAACCAACTAAATACACGGTCACGACCGACCATCAAGACAACACTGGCCACGAAACCGAGCACTAGCAAAGCGCTGTAGCAGATGAAGTAGGGTTTTTCAGAGGCGTTGTTATAAAACTTTCGCCCGAGCCATGAGCCCACAAAAGTCAATGGCAACAAACCGATGGCTGCACCGGCATTACCGAAGTGCAAAATACCCAACAAAACAAGCGGTATGATTTTGGTAAAGTTTTGCACCAATAAAAACTTATTTTGTGCCGCGACGAACTGTTGTCGGGCAATTTTGTAACAAAGAAAATAAACGGTCATCAGTGGTGCGCCTGAATTGGCAACTGTTTGACTGATCCCAATCGCACTACCGAGCGCAAACAAGCCCCTTGCCGTGGGCGCGCCTTTGGCTGCAAATAGCTTCGCAACCTGTTCGCGCAGCATAATCAAAACAACGTACAGCAGTGACAACCCCGCTACCACAAGCTCTAGTCGCCGATGCACCAAGGCCATGCCCCATCACTGACCAGCAGCCATAGGACGGCCGCACCAATGGCCGTACCGAGGACAGCGCCGGGTAACAGCGGCTTCGATAACGTCGGGTTTGACTCGTTTCGGTGCTGCCAAACACCCAGTATCGACGAAGGCAGCATTAAAACAGAGGCCACGGCCAAGCCATTGCTGCCACCCAAAGCCAAAACCATCAAAGGCGACACCACAAAACCGCCAGCACCCAGACCGCTGCGGGCGAAGCCCATCAAAAAAGCGGTGCTGGTTGCCAATACCGTTGCCAATGTTGGCAGCGGTTGAGAAGAAAAAGCACTGACGATCAGTTCAAATTTCAACTGCTTGACTCACCAAAAATGGGTGCTCAATGCCGCCGTTGCGACAACCACCAAATTACGATTTGTCGCCTTGGTTTAACGCGCGATAAGTTCGAATCACCTGACTGTCATCGGCTTTGCCGTCGCCGCGACCCGAGCTCGCAATGTACATTTGCTGAGCGGCTGCTGCGATCGGTAGCGCAGCCCTCAAATCCTGGCCCGTTTGCAACACAATCGACAGGTCTTTGACAAAGATATCAACCGCACTAGTCACTGGCGGCTCGACTTGCAACATCCGAGGCCCCCGGTTTTGAAGCATCCAGCTTGATGCTGCCGATCCCGACATGATCTCGAGCAGTGTCTTGAGTTCAATCCCTGCTTTTTCAGCCATCGCAAAGGCTTCAGCCGCCACCGCGATGTGCACGCCACACAGCAACTGATTAATCGTCTTAACCATCGCCCCTTGGCCAGGCGCTTCGCCCACATGAAAAATTCGCTCACCCATGGCCTGTAAGATCGGCAGATTGGCTTCAAACACCGCCTTCTCACAACCCACCATGACGGTCAGGCCACCCGATTCAGCACCCACCACCCCGCCAGACACGGGCGCATCAATAAACGCGTGACCACCGTCTTGAACGCGCTTGGCCATTGATTGAACCGCGGCTTGTGCACACGTCGCCATGAGCACCACCGTGGCACTGGTGGCCAGCGCATCAAGCGCCTTCGCCTCAAAGAGCACTTGTTCGGCCTGAGCAGCGTTAACCACCATCAAAACCAAGACATCTGCGCCTTCAGCCGCCTTGCGCGCATCGCGCATAAAAGTCCCGCCAGCGGCCTCAAACCTTTCCTTTGGAGCATCGCTGATGTCAACACCACGCACCGTGTGACCCTTGGTCAGTAAATTGACTGCCATGGGCAACCCCATCGCCCCCAA
>CALBEY010000032.1 GCA_937888805.1 uncultured Burkholderiaceae bacterium | reverse complement strand
CCATTCCTGAATCGCAGATCGCGACGTTAGCGGCGATCATACGGGCGGAGTTCACAAAGGCGCAAGTCAGATGGGCTTAAAGCGACTTGCCCACTGCTTAACTGCCTGCTCATAAAACTGGGCTGGCGTGCTTACTTGAACATCATAAAACCCCAAATGACGCCATGCGGCTTGTAAAACGGGCATGGGATCTTCGGTGTCTACGGCGAGCGCACCATTTTGTTTGGACAACTTTACACCGTTGTCGTCCATTACCAAGGGAACGTGCATCACGCTAGGGGTGTCTAGCCCCAAAATATGGGCAAGCCATTGCTGTCTTGCTGTGCTCGACAGCAGGTCTTGACCCCTCACAATATGAGTGATGCCTTGGGCGGCATCGTCGACCACCACGGCCAATTGGTAAGCCCAGTGCCCATCGGCACGTCGCAGCACGAAGTCACCAACTTGTTGATGCACGTTTTGAGATTGGGGGCCGCACCAGCGGTCCACGAAAGATATTTTGCTATCGTCAACACGCACGCGCCAGGATTTGGCCGTTCTGCCTTGCGCCAAGCCCTCGCGGCAAGTCCCTGGGTAAGGTCTTTCACCCTCAGGGAAGGCGCCATGACGGTTCAAAACCGAATCGGCGATCTCACGCCGAGAGCAACCACAGGGGTACAAACGGTTTAGTGTTTGTAAGCCATCAAAAGCGGCTTGATAGTTTTTTGGGCGAGCTGATTGGTACAGTACCTCACCGTCCCAAGACATCCCCAGGGCTCGAAGCTGTTGCAAGATCACTTGGTCAGCGCCTTGGACCATGCGTTCGGTGTCAAGGTCTTCTATACGGACATGCCACAGCCCATTAGCAACCCTAGCATCCAAAAAACTTGCAAGGGCCACCACAACGGAACCGGCATGCAGGGGGCCGCTTGGGCTAGGGGCAAATCGACCAATGTACTGCTGCACGCGGGATCAGTGGCAGAGTTGCTCGCCGTCGGGCCGCAGCAGCTCTTCTAGAATCAAGTGGTCGACTTCGGCTTCTTGACTCCACAAGACCATCAAAGCAATAACCTTGATGCGTTCTAGCGAAATCGGTTCACTTTCGCAGGCCATGGCGCGTTCAATCACGATTTCGCGCAAGGGTGCCGGCAAAACATCGCTGTTTTCTAAGAAAGTGATAAATCCGATGGCGTCTGCACCGAGTTTGCGCTGCTCAATGGCTGCGTAAAAACGCGTGCCGTTGGCGTCGTGATGAGCCAAGTCGACGCAGTGCTCAGTGACTTCGGCCAAACCCAAAAGCCAGCCTAAGGCATCATCGATGTCGTCGTGCTCAAAGCCAGCCGCTACCAGCCGTTTGGCCAACACATCGGCCGTCGGGCATGCTTGGGGCGTGTAGTAATTCCTAAACAGGTAAACCAAAACATCAAACATGGTGCGCCCCCCTGTCGTTGAACTGCTGGTTAAATTCAACATTACCATGACCGGAAGTCTTGGTGCACAAAACCACTTTCGCTGTGACGGACACACAACAGACGGCAGGACCTATCAATAAAAGACGACTTATGTCACCCAACCAAACGAAACACCGGCTTTGTAAAACATGTAGGCTGCCAACCCAAACAGCAGAAAAGCGAAGACGCGCTTTAACGTGTTCACCGGTAATTTATGAGCCACTTTGGCACCGATGGGCGCGGTGACCACACTAAAGGCCACCAAGACCAACAGAGCAGGCCAGTAGATATAACCAAACATACCGTCAGGCAAGTCCTGAACTGACCAACCAGACCAGACGTAACCCACGGTGTTAGCCAAAGCAATGGGAAAACCCAAGGCCGCCGAGGTGGCAACCGCATGATGAAGGGCAACGTTACACCACAGCATAAACGGCACTGACACAAAACCGCCGCCCGCGCCCACCAAGCCAGACAAGAAACCAATGCCAGCACCCGCTGCCGTGGTTCCCACGGTGCCAGGCATCTGACGGCTTGGTTTGGGCTTACGATTGATCAGCATTTGGACGGCTGAATAGCCCACAAATATCGCAAAAAACAGCGCCAACCAACCGGTTTTAAGCGCAGCAAAAACAGCGCCACCGGCCAGCAAACCACCCGCGACGATGCCTGGTGAAAACCGAATCACCAAATCCCATCTCACGGCGCGCTTTTGGTGATGCGCGCGAACGCTAGACATCGACGTAAATAAAATTGACGCCATCGAGGTGGCAATCGCAGCATGCACAACCAACTCGAGCGGTAAGCCCTGGAGTGTTAAGAGAGCCGTAAGGAAGGGCACCAACAGCATGCCGCCACCAATACCCAAAAGGCCGGCAGCAAAACCAGCAACGCATCCAAGGACGGCATAGGCGAGAATGAAGAGGGGATCCATGGATTATTGAAACGCGTTGATCAGTGAAGATTTCAGTATAACTAAGCGGCGAGGGTCACTTGCGCCAGAACCCAGAGGAAAAAAGCACCAACACGGTAAAGAGCTCAAGGCGACCAATCATCATGGCAAATGACAGCACCCAGATTTGAAAATCATTCATGCTGAAATAATTGTCTGCTGGCCCC
>CALBEY010000031.1 GCA_937888805.1 uncultured Burkholderiaceae bacterium | reverse complement strand
GTTTTGTTGCTGCTATTGGCCATCATCAGTTGGCTCTTTGTGTTGTATATGGCTTGGCCGGCCTGGGGTGGTTTTGCGGTATTTTTTGGGGTGCTCGGCGTTTATTTCGGGACCAAAGCCATCAAGCGGTTCTGGGTGATTTCTCAAACCAAGTCCAAGCTGTTGGCCACACAAAGCGCCGCCACAAAAATCGGTCTTAGCGCTGACAATTTCAGCGCTGTCTTGGGCCGTAAGTGGAAGGACGTTACCGAGTTACTGAAGCAGTCGCAACTCAAACGGTTCGGTAACCCGCTATACGTGTTGCCTTGGTACATGATCATCGGTGAATCAGGCTCTGGAAAGACAACAGCCATCACGCGATCTCGTTTAAGCAGCATGCTGCGGCAAACAGCTGAGACCAAACAGATTGTTCAAACCACCAATTGTGATTGGTGGTTCTTTAACCATGCCGTTGTTTTAGACACGGCGGGTCGCTACGTCTCACCTGATGGAACCGATCAAGACTTGCAAGAGTGGCATTACCTGCTGAGCCTTTTCACGAAATATCGGCCAAAGGAGGGTCTTAATGGTTTGGTTGTGGTTGTGTCAGCCGATGCCTTACTTTCTGGTGATAGTGAACTACTCGAGCGTCAAGGGCGTTCTTTACGTGAGCGTATTGACCATTTGATGCGCATGTTCGAAAAACGGTTTCCTATCTATGTAATGGTGACCAAAGCTGATCGTATTTATGGTTTTACCGAGTGGGTTGGTCAGTTAACCGACGCTGAGTCGCAAGAAGCGATGGGTTACTTGCATGAGTCTGGTGAAGACGTTCGCGATGAGCGCGGGTTTGCAGCACACGCCATTGACGCGATCAGTGAGCGGCTGCGTACGATGCGTCTAGACATGGCGATTCGAGGCGTTTCGATGTCGCCTGAGGTGTTGCTGTTGCCTGGCGAGGTTGAGCGCCTGAAAGAGGGGCTAAAAATTTTTCTGGCTTCGGTCTTTGGTGAGAATCCATACCTTGAACATCCGTATTTAAGGGGTCTATTTTTAACCAGTGGCCGACAAGAGGATGCTTTACCCAGTCGTTTGAGTGCGTTGATGGCAAGCACTTCAGACCCTGTTAAACCTGGGCTAAGTGGCCAAAAAGGCTTGTTTATTCATGATGTTTTTGCGCGAATATTGCCCAAAGAACGTTATGTGTTTTTGTCGGGTCGGATTGTCAGCCGATGGCGCACGGTGAGCAGGAACATGGCTTTGGCTTCTTGGTTGCTGGTCTGCTTTGCTTTTGCTATTTTTTTGCTAGTCTCATACCAGACAACCGCTTCAACAATTGATCGCATTCACAGCCAAATCCCAGCAAATTTCACCAACGCAATGAGCATCGGTGGCGTTTCTGTTGACGCGAAGCCCAGTGACGAGACGGATCAAAAAGTCTATCAAAAAAACCTAGACGACTTAACGACGTTGTTGCAAACCGTGGGGGTGCTTTTGGATCAGCGATTAGATTGGCGTGCCAGCTGGTTGGCGTTTAGTCCCGAAGTCAGGCAGCTGGAAAAAACATTAGAGCAATTGTTTGTTCGGAAATTTCGCTTGATTCAGCAAAAATCAACGGGGGTTAATCAGATTGGTGAACAGATGATGCAAGGCGACGATCCTGTCAGGAAAGGTTACGCCATCCTAGCAGCTGTTCGGTATTCGAACATGTTGGTCGCCAGAATCAACGGCGCCAGCTATGACCAGCTTCGAGCCATGCCGCAGGTACCTGCGCGAACCGGTGCTGACAGTTTTTCGCTTAATGAAGCGGTTCGGGTGGGCACCAGTGAGTTGGTACCAGCAGCCATTGCATGGTCTGACAGTGATGATTTCTATCTAAAAATGAGTTTAGAGAAAAACAGGGCTTTGATCGCTAAGGAAGCTTTTAAAGATCCTCGAATGTCGTGGTTGGTTCAGTGGACCAATAATCTACCCAATGTTGCGCCCATTGAAGCCAGTAATTTCTGGCGACCCGACGTCCTGCAAAACGACGGCTTGATAATCGAGCCGGGCCTGACCAAGGTGGGCAGTCAGCAAATTGATGTGTTCTTAAGTCAGTTGCTTGCTGCGCTTAACAACAGCCCTGAATCGGTCAGCCAAGTTGATTTATTTCGCAAGCACTACCAACGAAAACGCTTCGAGGCATGGCGCGAGTTTGCGCGAGGCTTCTATAACGGTGGCAACGTGGTGGGTGTTGAGCCCGCATGGCGTGATGTTGTGACAACGTTGGGTACAAAAACCAGTCCCTTTTACTTGTTTTTTCGTAAGATCAACGACGAATTTGCAGGGTTGCCTGAACAAGATTCACCAGAGTGGCTCGCCTTTGTGCGGCATTTTCACGATGTCCAGTCTCGGGCAATAAGCAGTGCGCCACTAAAAGGCGCGGCCAATATGGTGAGTGCGATTAACTCAGCGACGGCTGGCATGTTGCGGCCTAATGTCAATACGAGAGGTGTTTCATTGACTGGCGCTGTGCAGGCGGCCAGCAAAGATATCAACAGCTATGAGGATATTATTAAGTCCTTGCAAGCCGCGGCGGTTCAAGCACAAGGTGGTATTGGGACTGACTTTAAAATGGCTCAAGCTTACTTTTCTGGTACAGCAGAGCTCGCAACCGATTTATCAGCATTGCGCGCATTAGAACAAAACCTATTGCAATTCAGAAAGAACTCGACATTTGACAAGCCAGAAAATGAAGTCATTTGGCAGGTGATTTTTGGGCCAGTCGACATCTTGGCGACTTACGTCTTAGAACAGGCTTCCTGTCAAATTCAACAAGATTGGGAGAGGAATGTTATTTCTAGAAGCCAATTGGCAACCAGTCCCAAAGAGGCCAGTACACAATTGTTCGGTGATCAGGGCACCGTTTGGGCTTTTGTTGATGGGCCTGGAAAGAATTTTATTAACCGAGGTGCTGGCGGCTTTAGTGCGACCAAGTACAAAAATTATCAAATGCCGTTTTCGAGTGAGTTCATGGATTTCTTGAATCAAGCGGTCACCACCCGGGTTTCGCAGTTGGTTAAACAGCAGCGTGCTGCGGCCAGTGATAAGAAGTCAGCCAAACTCTCCTTGGCGGCCTATCCGCTGTCCGTTAATCCAACGGCCAAAGTCAGGCCTTATGCCGCCACGCTGGTCATGCAATGTGCTGACGCCGTCATTGAGCTGAGCAACTTAAACATGCAAGCCAACGACAGCTTTGTGTGGTCGCCAGATCAGTGTGGTGAGACCACGCTTGAAATCGAAGTCGACAACATGACGTTGACCAAGCGCTATCCGGGGCCCTTGGGTTTGCCCACTTTGTTGGAAGAGTTTCAAGATGGGGCTCGGGTGTTTACCCCAGCTGACTTCCCTGCCGCAGCCGACCGCCTTGATGCATTGGATATTACGGAAATCACCATTCGGTATGACATGACGGGTCGCACTGAGCTTTTGCAGTTGGCGCAAGATTATCAATATATGCTTGAACAGAATACGCCATCGACCCAGCCCGCTTTATCACGGATGGATATTGCTGTGCCCACGCGGGCGGGGCGATGCTGGTCAGGCACTCGGGAGCCAGAGGCGCCGCTGACAGTGCCTAAATTCATCAAGGCCGAAGCTGAGAAGAAAGTCAACCCGCCTCCACCACCGCCTGTGCGAAAGCTGCCACCGATTGAACCTTTGAAACCGGCACCGACGAAATCCATCACCATTGTAAAAGGTGATACCTTGTTTTCGATTGGTCGTAAGTACAAAGTTGACCCTGGCATCTTAAGAGCACTGAATGGTCTTAAGAGCGATACGATCATTGAAGGCAGCAAGTTGTTGGTGCCCATCTGGGCCACGCCTGCTGGTCTTAAAGAATAATGCTGACATTCATGACGGCGCCACGGGTTTAAGTGGTGTCGTGCATAAACTTCTAATTGGGCAATGTCAGCGTCAAACCGGTTTGTTGCTCAAACTCGGTGATGTCAGCTAAGGTGTCGATGTCGGTGACGTAGTGAATGTTTTGGCTTTCAAAGTCGATGACTTGTTCCGGATTTTGGTCGATATATCGACGGCAGTACATCTGCTGACCATCGGCCAAAATCTGGCCGATGGCAGCCCCAGAAAAAACAACAGGATTACCACGCTGACCATTGACTTTGGGGATAACGATCTCACCGAACGTGCGTCTCTCAAAGGCTGTCACTAGGGTCGTGAGGTCAGTGGCACTGATCAGCGGTTGGTCGCAGAGCATCATCATGACCGCATCAAATGAATGACCTAATGTTTCGATGCCCAATCGGACCGAGCTTGGCTGACCATCCCCTGGATTGATGTTGCGTACGATTTGCACAGAAAACTGTTCTGCCACTGGCTCGACTTGTTCGTGATAGAAGCCCGTGACCACCACCACTTTGTTGACACCCGCATCGCTCAAAGCAGTGAGGTGTCGGGTGATCAGTGGCACGCCCTCTAGGTGCAACAATGCTTTTGGTTGGTTGCCCAGACGGCTACCTTGACCCGCAGCGAGCAGTACCGCACCGATTCGCTGATGTGAATGCATCCACCCCCCCCTGTCGTGTAACTGGTCGGACTTGACCGGATTAATCGATGCCAAGCCACTTGTGCGTTTGTAGGCTCAGTTGCCAACGTGGATGAGCCAAGCAGTAATCGACGGCGGCTTGCATGTTGGCACGCTGGTTCGGGCCATCCATGGGCTGCAATAAAAAATGCCGAAACGCGAGGTGCTCAAATGCCGTTGGCGGTGCGTCTACCTGCGGGTAAACAAGCTTCAATTCGTCACCACTGCTCTGATTCAGCGGCGCGGTGGATTTTGGGCTTACGCACAGCCAATCCAGACCTTCTGGGGCTTTGATGGTGCCGTTGGTTTCAACTGCGATGCGAAAATGTTTGGCATGCAGCGCATCAATCAAACGGTCATCAAGTTGTAGCAGGGGTTCGCCACCAGTACAGACCACCAATTTATTGTTCGCCGTTTGATCTGGCCAGTGACTGTTGACCGCATTGGCTAATGCTTCAGGGTGCGCGAATTTGCCACCATTAACACCATTGGTACCCACAAAATCCGTGTCACAAAACTGGCAAACGGCTTGGGCACGATCGCGTTCGAGACCCGACCAAAGGTTGCAGCCCGCAAAGCGCAAAAACACCGCCGCGTGGCCAGCCTGGCGACCTTCGCCCTGCAGGGTGTAGAACATTTCTTTGACGCTATAGGCCATCGCGCTTAGACCGGAAGAGCGGGGCCAAGCTCGCCCCAGTGCAAGATGACACCGCAGCCCCGTGTCTGGTAAAGATCCAAACGGTCGAGTTGCGGCAAGGCCGTTTGGGCCCGTTCACGGATAAAGTGCGCGAGTGTTCGGGTGTCAGCATCGCGATCCCCCACGACCTCGTGCAAGGGGTGGTGATCGAGTTGTTTAAAGATGGGATCGAACACGGCTTTGACATCACCGAAATCAACCGTCCAGCCCAAGACAGTGTCTAGCGGCGCGTGCAAATGCAGTCGCAACGTAAACGTGTGGCCATGAATGCGGGCACGGCGATCACTATCGGGTACGCGCTTGAGGCGCACGGCGCTGTCTAGGGTTAGGTCTTTCCAAATGCGGTAGTGTTGGCCGTCAAAGTGTGCCCCGCAACTGCCCGTTTCGTAAACGGTCACCCATGATAAAGCAGGTAATTGAGGTTTTAGTGCTTGCCATATCCAAGCCGACAGGGTTTCGCTGGTTGGATTTTCTAGACCAGCAATATCATTAAGGCAGGCATGATCGAGTTGCGCATGCAGCGGCGCCCAAAAGCGATCAAGCTCGTCATAGTCCACAATAAAATCGCGACCAGCACCAGCCTGTTGCACATGCAAAATCACTTCAAAACCATGCCCATGCATGCGGCCACACTTGTGTCCAACAGGCACATGCGGCAATTGGTGTGCCGCCTGAAAAATGTAGCGTCGCCAAAGGTGCGCTCTGTCTTGCTCATCCAAATCAACCCCACAGTGGGCGGTGCTTTGAACCCCAACCGTAGAAGCCTGGGGCAAGGCAAGCTGCGCTCGGATCCAGCGGGCGATGTTCTCGTCGGTGGGCAGTGTAATGTGATCATTTAAGTGCTGATAATCCAGCCGATGGGTGACCGCTTGAAGCGCTGCTTGCAGGCGGTCGACCTCGGTACCGGGCCAGTGGGCGTCTGTCACCACAGGCGCACAGCGCACATCGGCCATGAAACTGTGCCCATGTAGGCCATGGGCGCGATGGTCGGTGGGTAGGCACGGCACATGACAGGCCGCTTCAAACGAGGCGGCAGCGGCAATCAATTCGCCTGCGCGCGGGTTCACGAGCTCAGCCCAAACTTGGTGAGCAGTGGGTCTGCCACACCGGCTTGGCGAAAGCCCTTGGCTCGCAAGACACAGGCATCACATTGCAAGCAAGGTTTGCCTTGGTCATCGGGGTCATAGCAACTGCTGGTTTCTCCAAAATCAATACCCAAAGCAATGCCGCGTTGCACGATGTCAGCTTTACTCATGGCAATCAGTGGCGCGTGAATTTTTAAGGCTTGACCGGCCTCAGTCACGCCGACTTTGGTGGCGACTTGGGCTAGGTTTTCAAAGGCTTCTAAAAAAGCGGGGCGGCAATCGGGGTAGCCGCTGTAGTCTTGAGCGTTAACGCCCACAAACACGTCACGAGCCCCGAGCACTTCTGCCCAACCCATCGCAAAACTCAAAAAAATCGTGTTACGGGCGGGCACGTAGGTGACAGGGATATCGTGCCCAATCGTGGCTTCGACACCGGTCTTGGGGATGGCGATGTCATCAGTCAATGCCGAGCCACCAAAACGGCGCAGATCGATGTCTAGTGTCACGTGTTGCTTGACGCCGCGTGCAAGCGCAAAGTCAGCGGCTTTTTTTAATTCAATGGTGTGACGCTGCCCGTACCGAAAGCTTAAGGCATAGACCTCAAACCCTTGTTCTTGCGCGATGGCCAGACTCGTGGTCGAGTCTAGGCCACCACTTAAAAGACAAACTGCTCGTTTCAAAACAACCTCAATTCGTTAAGCGCAAAGCGCGTGCCTGGTCTCGATGCGAGCTTTTATTTGGCCACTGGCATCGAGAACTCGGCGCCTGCGCCGATGGTTTCGGGCCAACGCTGCATGATGGATTTCTGCTTGGTATAAAAACGCACACCTTCTTCGCCATACGCGTGCATGTCGCCAAAGAGGCTCTTCTTCCAGCCACCGAAGCCATGCCATGCCATGGGCACTGGGATCGGCACGTTAATGCCAACCATGCCCACTTGTATACGGCGACTGAATTCACGCGCCACGTGACCATCGCTGGTGTAGCACGACACGCCATTGCCAAATTCGTGGCTGTGGATCAGTGTAATGGCTTCTTCTAGCGAGGCAACCCGCACGCAGACCAAGACTGGGCCGAAGATTTCCTCTTTGTAGATGGTCATCTCAGGGGTGACATGATCAAACAAAGTCCCGCCCACAAAGAAGCCTTTCTCATGACCCTTCACTTTGGTGTCGCGGCCATCAACGACCAGGGTGGCGCCTTGCGCGACACCGGCAGCGATATAACCTTCGATGCGCTCAAGCGCTTGACGGGTGATGACAGGGCCCATTTCGTTTTCTGGTTGCATGCCGTTGCCAATCTTCAGCGCTCGTGCGCGCTCAGCCAATCGTGGCACGATCTGATCAGCCACATTGCCGACCAACACGGCCACTGAAATGGCCATGCACCGTTCGCCCGCCGAACCGTAAGCCGCACCAATCAGCCCGTCAATGGCCGCCTCCATGTCAGCGTCAGGCATCACCACCATGTGATTTTTAGCACCACCGAGGGCTTGCACACGCTTGCCGTGAGAGGCACCGGTTTGGTAGATGTACTGGGCAATTGGTGTCGATCCCACAAAACTCAAGGCGCGAACTTCCTCGTGCTCGATGAGGGTGTCAACGGACAATTTGTCACCTTGGACCACGTTAAACACACCGTCAGGTAGGCCCGCTTCTTTGAGTAACTGAGCCATGTAGAGTGACACCGATGGGTCGCGCTCGCTCGGCTTCAAAATAAAGGTATTGCCGCAGGCGATCGCCATCGGGTACATCCACATGGGCACCATGCATGGAAAGTTAAATGGGGTGATGCCAGCCACCACACCAAGCGGCTGTCGAACAGTCCAGTTGTCAATGTCGGTTGAGACTTGTTCGGTGTAGTCACCTTTGAGCAGTTGGGGCGCACCGCAAGCAAATTCGACGATATCAATGCCACGTGTGACTTCGCCTTGGGCATCAGAAAACACTTTGCCATGTTCTTGGGTCAGGATGGCCGCGAGCTGATCTTTGTGCTGATTCAAAAGCTGTAGGAATTTATCCAAAATACGGGCACGACGAATTGGTGGGGTATTGGCCCATGCGGGGAAGGCCGCTTGGGCCGATGCGATGGCTTGCAACACGGTTTTGGCTGAAGCCAACTGAACTTGGCGTACCACGGCACCGGTCGCTGGATTAAAAATATCCTGAGTACGGCTGCCGGGCTCGTGTACCACTTTGCCATCAATCCAATGGGCAATTGTGGCTTCTGGTGTGTACTGAGTCGACATGGCGACCTCCATAATATGCGTGTTCTAAACCAAGCCTGTAATCATAGTCAGAAACAGGTGCTCGTGCCGAATTAACGGTTTGGCGCCAATGGTTCTTGATGACCCGTGAGCTAACTCACAACAAAAAACAGCCTCCAGAGGTGGAGGCTGTTAGACCGGTGATTAGGCGATTGCCTCGATCAGTTGCCCGTCTCGTGCTTATCGTACAGAAATCCACCCAGTGTGCCAACTGCGGCGCCACCGATGGCACCCCAGATGGGGTTGCCGCCGGCAATCGCCGTGATGCCAGCACCAGCGGCCGCGCCAATGGCGCCACCAGATAATTCACGTTGCTGGGCTTGTGTCATGTTTGAGCAACCGCCCAGTGCAAAGGCAGCCACAACGGGTAAAACAAATAAACTTCGTTTGATAACGCGCATTTTGATTTCCTCATTCGTGATCAGTGACTGAACCGAGCTTATTGTTTGCAGGGGTAGGTGCTGGCCAAAAATCGCATCATTGAATCGGCGGCGGGCATTTTTGAAAATTGAGTGTTGATTTCAGCCCAGCCTACAAAAGAACCAATCACATCGTTGCGTGAGGGACCTGGGTTTGAAAAGCAGACAAAGGCGGGATTTTTTACGGGGTGGCGGCTGGCCAAGTACATGTCATAGACGCCTTGACTGTAACCATGGCAAAAGTTTTGCTCCGCGGCATTTGCCTTGTTCTTGCACATGCTCACAAGCGCGCCAGTAGCCATGACTTCGCTTTTGGCAGGGGTAGCGAAAGTTGCGCTCACAGCTAACAATGACAGGCTTGATGCCAAAAGTAGTTTCTTCAATTTCAATCTCCCAAGTAACTATTTTTGATAGTACTTAAATGTGGGCTTGTTGGCGAGTGTGTCTCTCCAAGGTCAGCGCGTTTGACGTTGCTGGCAGATTTTTTAAGGGTTTGAAGGTTTTGAAGGCCTTTGTCGGTTGTGGTGTTCAAGCCAAAGACAACGGTGATGTGATTTTGGCGTGACACCCAAAATAGAATTAGAAAAAAAGCCGCAAACAACGTTGGCGGCTTTCATTCGAACAGCGACAAATCAACAGGCAGGCGTAAAAGCCAACCCACCGGATAAGTGCTTAGCCCGCTTTTTTGATCCACAAATTACACCAGCCTGGGCCAGCAACAAGCTTGCCAGGGAAGATGCTACAGGCGCCGGCGACATCTGTCTTGGCGCTGTAGAGTTGGCAGTTGCTACACAGCTGGCCATCTTTGTACTTAGGGAACTTGGTTTTGTTAACGTTCGCGGCAACAGCGGCGTAACCCAAAGCAACGGCTTGGGCATCTGTTTCGGCAAGCATCGGTTGTGCGAAAGCCACCTTAGCGCTAGCCAATGTTGCCACGCTGACTGCAGAGACCATCATGAACTGACGACGTGTTGATTTCATGTCATTATCCTTATCTGTATCGAGAAACGACCCATACCGCTTCGCAACGCAGTTTAATCTCAATAATTAATAAAATCATGGATTATTTTCATTCTGTGACAATTTTGTTTGAGAATTTATCTTCAACATGTCTTGATTCACTGATCAAAAAAATGAATAAGAACCATTATTAATGAGCGTGCCCACAAAACTGCTGCCGCTCATTTGGATCGGTCCATTTTTTGTGCTGCTTTGGAGCACGGGGTTTATTGTGGCGCGCTACGGCATGCCCTACACCGACCCGATGACGTTTTTAACCATGCGATTTGTCGGTGTGCTGCTGTTGCTTTTGCCATTGGCCATCTGGTGGCGCATGCTTTGGCCGACGTGGCGCACCTCAGGCCATATCGCTGTGGCTGGGTTATTGTTGCACTTGGGCTACTTGGGTGGGGTTTGGACGGCCATTAAGTGGGGGATGCCTGCGGGGCTAACTGCCTTGATCGTGGGATTGCAACCCGTGTTGACAGCTTTTTTGGCTGCACGCGTGGCCGAACAAGTCAGTGTGCGGCAGTGGGGCGGTTTGCTGCTTGGTTTGGGCGGTGTGGCCATTGTTTTGGCAGAAAAGTTAGGGTTTCAAGGGGTGACGTTTTCGGGCACGGTGATGTGTGTGATCGCCTTACTTTCCTTTACTGGCGGCACGCTCTACCAAAAAAAGTTTTGCCCGATGTTTGACCTCAGAGCCGGCACGGTGATTCAGTACGCCGCGAGCGGTGTGGTGACCGCCATTTTGATGCTGGCTTTTGAGCCGATCGAGGTTCAGTGGACAGTGCCACTGATTGGTGCCTTGTTGTGGAGTATTTTGCCATTGTCCATCGGTGCCATGAGTTTATGGTTTGTGTTGTTGCGTCAAGGCGCGGCCACGCGCGTGAGCAGTTTGATGTACTTAACCCCACCCACAGTGGCGGTGATGGCTTGGTGGTTGTTCGGTGAGGCTTTGACCGTGTGGGTCATGCTTGGCATTGCCGTGACCGTTTGTGGTGTTTGGATGGTGACACGTCGCTAGACACCTCGCTCGCGTGTTAGCTTTTGGTTTTTAATTCAAAACAACCCATACTTGAGGGCAAAACAATGTCAGCTTACGTCATCGCCATGGTCACCATCACCGACCCAGATAAGTATAGTAAGTACAGCGCCAAGGCCACGCTAGCCAGCCAACAATACGGTGGTCAATTTTTGGTTCGCGGTGGCAATCCACAAGTACTCGAGGGCTCAATGCCCCATCAACGCGTGGTCGTTAACCAGTTTGAAAGCCGTGAGCAAGCCGTAAAATTCTACAACTCAATGGCATATCAAGACGCCAAAACTGAACGCATGGGTGCCTCAGACTTCAACATGGTCGTGGTCGACGGTGTCGCTTAAGGCCACTGCCTATAATGGACTGACTCAGTCGTCCATTGTTTAGAGGGGAACCACTTTGCAGTCATTGCCACTTGAAGGTGTGCGTGTCATTGAGCTTTGCAACGTCGCAGCAGGGCCATTTTGCGGCCTATTGCTCGCTGACATGGGCGCTGATCTCATCAAAGTCGAAAACCCCAAGGGCGGTGACACGCTGCGCAGCTGGCCCCCCATCTCTGACGGATTCAGTGAGAACTTCGCCTCGTTAAATCGCAACAAACGCTCGGTCACACTTGACCTAAAACAACCCGCCGATGTCGAGCGCTTCAAAGTGTTGATTCAAGAGGCGGATGTTTTGGTGGAGAACAACCGCCCTGGGGTGATGGATCGCTTGGGTGTGGGGTATGCGACTTTAAAAACAATCAATCCACGCTTGGTGATGGCCTCGATTTCGGCTTATGGCCAGACGGGTCCGAGAGCCGCTGAGGGCGGGTTTGACTTGACGGTTCAAGCCATGAGTGGCTTGATGAGCGTGACTGGCGAACCGGGTCGCCCGCCAGTTAAATGTGGGGTTCCTGTGTCGGACTTTTCAGCAGGCTTGTATGCGGCCTTCTCAGTGGTGTGTGCGTTGCGAAATGTGACGCAAACTGGTCTAGGCACGCACATTGATGTGCCGATGCTTGGTGCGACTCTTGGCATCGCCGCGCTTCAAACGTCTGAGTTTTTCGGTAGCGGCAAAGATCCGGTTCGTTTGGGTTCAGCCCACCCGCGCAACGCACCCTACCAAGCATTCAAGTGCCGTGATGGTTACTTTGGCATGGCGGCAGGCAATAACGCGCTTTGGCAATCGGTGTGCCAAGTCGTGGCGCTGCCGGCGTTGGCTCTCGACCCTGACTACGAGTCGCCAACCCTGCGCGCGCGCCACCAAGACGCCTTACGCGAGAAACTAGAAGTCATTTTTGAGGCACAAAACGCGTCTTACTGGCTTGAGCAGTTTCGAGCCGCCGGTGTGCCCTGTGCACCGATCAATACCTATTCAGATGTGCTGGCTGATGAGCAAGTCAAGCACATGCAATGGGTGCAACCCATTGAATTGCCCAATGGCGTTAAAACCAAGACGTTTGCCTCACCGGTTCGGTTTGACGGGCAAGGCAGTCCGATTCGCCGTCGGCCACCTGCGCTCGGTGAGCACAACGATGAAATTTTTGGGCAGGGTGTTTGATGCCAACAAGCCCCTCCTCAGTGGTTCGTGTGGAGCGCCAAGAACGGATTTGGACGTTTGTTTTAAATCGTTCAGACAAACGCAACGCCTTAAATGCCGAGATGGTTGAGGCGCTGCTTGCTGGGTTGGCGCAAGCCATGCAAACACCACAGGTGCCGATGTTGGTATTTCGCGGCGAAGGCAAAAGCTTCTGTGCGGGGTTTGATTTTGCTGACGTTGAGCAGCAAAGTGAAGCGGATTTGCTTTGGCGCTTTGTGCGCATTGAGCAGCTGCTGCAGCAAATCTACCATTGGCCAGCCTTAACCTTGGGGCTTGCACAAGGCAAGAACTTTGGTGCCGGTGTGGATCTTTGGGCGGCCTGCCAGCATCGCGTGGTGGCGTCAGACGCAAGCTTTCGCATGCCGGGTTTGAAGTTTGGTTTGTTGCTCGGTACGCGTCGCTTGGGTCACTTAATCGGCATGGATCAAGCCCGCCGCATTCAAGAAGTGGCCGCAACCATCGATGCTTCTGAAGCGCAAACGCTTGGTCTGGCCACGCAGTGCAACGAACCAGGCCAATGGCCTGACACGATTGCGGCACTCGCCGAGACGTCGAACGCTTTGGATGCCTTGACCCGTGGGAGTTTAAATCTTGCCCTAATAACCGACACCCGTGACCAAGATTTGGCTGATGTGGTGCGTTCCTTAACCCGCCCCGGTTTGAAAGCGCGCATTGCCAAGTATCGTGCTGGCCAGTAACTTAAAAGACGATCAGAAGATAGAGGTGATACCCATGACAACCACACTCGTACACGCATCAGCCCCAGCCCAAGCCCTTCAAACCTTTGTGGGCGCCTTAGAAAGCTTGGTTGCCAGCAGTCATGAGCAACAGCCCGACTTTTGGCCGCGCTTAAAGTCCGCGATGCGCGATTTGGTGGCGCAAGACGATTGGCTGCCAGCCCCCCTGGCCGCGCCACATCCTCAGTACTACCAACAGTATTGTTTACACCTGGACCCCGAGGCGCGCTTTTCGGTGGTGAGTTTTGTGTGGGGCCCGGGTCAAGTGACCCCCATTCATGATCACACCGTGTGGGGCGCGATCGGCATGCTGCGCGGTGCTGAGGTGGTGCAAGATTTCGCCTGTGATGCCAATGGCGTTCCCGTCCCCACGGGCCAGTCACACACGCTGAAAGCTGGTGATGTGGCATTTGTTTCACCGACGATTGGCGATGTGCACAAGGTTAGCAATGCGTTTGATGACCGTGTCTCAATCAGCATTCATGCCTATGGTGGCAACATTGGTGAAATTGATCGCCATGTTTTTCCACCTGAAGGCGGTCCACCCAAATCATTTGTGTCTGGTTACAGCACGCCAAACTTGGCATGAATACGGACATGAAAACCGTCATCGACACGGTCGATTTTGCGCCTGAGTCAGATCAGCCGGTTGCGTACATGGCGCGCACCCGAGCTTGGTACTTGGCCTTGGGGTATGACAACCCCTACCGCTGGGCGCACTATCTTGACGTGCCTTTTACCCGCCTGAGCCAGCCTTTGTCTGAAGCAACCGTGACTTTAATCACCACGGCCTCACCCTATGACCCCGCGAAGGGTGATCAAGCACCGCGCGCGCCTTACAACGCTCGCGCCAAATTTTACGAAGTCTATTCGGGTGATTCGGCCTTGGACCATGATGTGCGTATCTCGCATGTGGCCATTGATCGTCAACACTCACCCATGGATGATCCCAACGCGTGGTTTGCTTTGCCGATGCTCAGGCGTTTTGCTGCGCAAGGCCGGATCGGCAAACTGAGCGCCCGGTTTCACGGCGCCCCAACCAATCGCAGCCAGCGACAAACGATTGAGGTTGATTGCCCTGAAATATTACGCCGCTGTCAGGCCGATGGCGTCCATGTTGCGGTATTGATAGCCAACTGCCCCGTGTGTCATCAGTCCTTGAGTTTGATTGCGCGCTATTTAGAGGCCCATGGCATCGCAACGGTTTTGATGGGCTGCGCCAAAGATATTCCTGAATACTGTGGCGTGCCAAGGTTTTTGTTTAGTGATTTTCCGTTGGGTAATGCGGCTGGCAAACCGCATGATGCTGTCTCACAAGAGCAGACGCTAGCCCTGGCTCTGGATCTATTGGTGTGCGCACCAAGCGCACGCACGACCGTGCAATCACCCCAACGCTGGTCTGAGGATTTCGGTTGGAAGCTCGACTATTCCAATCCTGATCGCACGCCGCCCGAAGAACTGGTGCGATTACGGGCTGAGGCGGATCAAGCACGGGCTGAAATCGCGCGCTTGAAAGGGAAAACGTTAGGCTGAAACCAAGTCGGTTTAAGGTAATGTCATATCCATCTGGTTTACAGGCATGGTCCCTCTGACCATCATTTTCAGGAGATTTCGTTGAAAACCGTGAAGAACCTTCGCTTGCTCGCCATGAGCGCTTTGTTGTTGTCTGGCGCTATTGGTGCTGTTCAAGCCCAAACTGTTTTGAAAATTGGTTATGCCACATCGCCCACATCACACTACGGTGTGGGTACCACCGTGTTTTGTGAAGAAATCGAGAAAGGAACTTCAGGTCGTTACAGCTGCCAGCAGTTTCCGAGCAGTGCACTCGGTGGTGAGCGCGAAATGATTGAATCGGTTCAACTCGGAACGCTGGATTTGGTCAACACGTCTACCGGTCCGCTGGGTAACTTCGTGCCAGAGACTCGGATCGTTGATATTCCTTTCTTGTTTCGCGACTACGATCACGCCCGAAAAGTGATGGATGGGCCAATTGGCCAGGGCCTGTTGGACAAGATGAATCAAAAAGGCCTGGTTGGCCTGGCTTGGACTGAAAACGGTTTTCGACACATGACCAACAACGTTCGTCCGATTGTGCAAGCCTCAGACGCCAATGGTTTAAAAATGCGCACCATGGAGAACCGGGTGCACATGGAAGGCTATAAAACCTTTGGTATCTTGCCAACGCCGATGGCTTTTCCTGAGCTCTTCACCGCCTTGCAACAAGGCACAGTGGACGGCCAAGAAAACCCCATTCCCGTGATCTTGGCGTCAAAGTTTTCGCAGGTGCAAAAGCACTTGTCGTTGACCAACCACGTTTATTCACCCGCTGTGCTGATTTTGTCGCCGTCGGTTTGGGCCAAGTTGTCTGACGCTGATAAAGCGGTTTTTATGGCGGCAGCTAAAGCGGGATCAACTGCGCAACGCAAAAAGGTCAATGACGACGAGGCCAATGGCATTGCGATTCTTAAAAACGACGGCATGATGGTGGTTGAGCAAGTCAATGGCCAAACGTTTAGAGACGCCGTGGCACCGGCATACGCTCAGTTTGCCACCGAATTTGGTGCTGACAATATTCGTGCGATTCAAGCCGTTCAGTAAGTATTGTTCTAGTCAAAATTGATGCGGTAACTTAGATTTTGTTTTGATGGGGCGAGCCTTAGGCATTGACCAAGGGCTCGCTTTTTTTTAGTCCTTCGCCATACAGTAAACTGAAGACAAAAAGTGGCGATATACCCATCAATGTCGTTCGGGGGAATCATGGACTTTTCATTTAGCGATGATCAGTTAAGTATTAAAGAAGCGATTGAAAAAATTTGTGAACCATTTGATGAGCACTACTGGCTAAAGCGCGACAACGAAGGTGGTTTTCCGCACGAGCTGCACCGAGCGCTGGCTGAGGGTGGCTGGCTCGGGATCTGTATTCCAACCGAATATGGTGGCTCTGGCTTAGGCATGACTGAAGCGACCATCATGATGCAAACCATCAGTGAGTCGGGTGCAGGCATGAGCGGTGCCTCCGCGGTCCACATGAATATTTTTGGGCTTAACCCAGTGGTTCAGTTTGCCACGGAAGAGCAAAAGCAGCGCATGTTGCCGCCCCTGATAGCTGGCCATGAAAAGTCTTGTTTCGCGGTAACAGAACCCAACACGGGTTTGAATACCACGCAACTGAAGGTCAAGGCAGAGCGCCGAGGCGACCACTATCTTTTAAGTGGTACCAAAGTGTGGATCTCGACGGCACAAGTCGCCGACAAAATGCTGATCTTGGCGCGCACCACCCCACTAGAAGAGTGCACGAGCCACACCGATGGTTTAAGCCTGTTCTACACCGACCTCGATCGACGCTACGTCACGGCCCGAGAAATCCCCAAAATGGGTCGCAAAGCGGTCGATTCCAATGAACTTTTTATTGATGGCTTGAAAGTCCCGATCGAGGATTTGATTGGGCAAGAAGGGATGGGTTTTAAGTACATCATGCACGGTATGAATGCGGAGCGTATTTTGATTGCCGCTGAGGCGGTAGGACTCGGAAAGGTTGCGCTAAGGCGGGCGACGCATTACGCCAAAGAGCGCGTGGTGTTTAACCGGCCTATCGGTCAAAACCAAGCGATTCAGCACCCATTGGCAGTGAACTGGATGGAGCTTGAGGCCGCAAATTTGGTGGTTTATCAGGCCGCCACCCTATTTGATCAAGGCAAACCGTGCGGTGCCCAAGCCAACGCAGCCAAGTATTTGGCCGGTGAGGCGGGGTTTAATGCTTGCCAGCAGGCGGTGATGACGCACGGTGGTTTTGGTTATGCCAAGGAATACCATGTCGAGCGCTACCTGCGCGAAGTATTGATCGCAAGAATTGCGCCTGTCAGTCCGCAATTGGTGATGTGCTACATCGCTGAGCGGGTGCTAGGGTTGCCGAAATCGTATTGAACAGTAAGCAATAAGAAACAAACAGTAAATATCAAACAATAAAGACCCAGTACCCAAAAAACGCAGGGGGCGATCATGGCCGGTTTGTATTTTGAGCAATTTGAAGTCAATCACGTTTTTAAGCACGAGATCACGCGCAGCGTGACGGAGTCAGACAACATGTTGTTTTGCAACATGACGTTGAATCCGCAGCCGTTGCACATTGATTTTAATTTCGCCAAAGACACTGAGTTTGGCCAGCCGCTGGTCAACAGTCTATTTACCTTAGGGTTGGTCATCGGCATCTCAGTCTATGACACCACGCTTGGCACGACCATTGCCAACCTGGGTATGGAAAATACGCAGTTTCCAAACCCCGTGTTCCATGGCGACACGATTCGAGTCGAAACGCGGGTTGTGTCGTTGCGCGAAAGCAAGTCACGCCCCATGGCCGGTATTGTGGTGTTTGAGCACAAGGGAATCAACCAGCGTGGTGACGTGGTGTGTCTTTGCACACGATCAGCCTTCATGAGAAAGCGACCGAACTGAGCTAATTCACCTGTTCTTATTGACCGGCTTGGGCCAGTCGTTGAATCAACAGTGGTTCGCGGCCCAACTTTTCAGCGGCCAACAAAATATCTCGCCAGGTATTGCTGTCAATGGGGATGCCATTGACTTGACGATCAGCCCGAGCTTGACGCTCAGGTTCACCGGCAATTTTGACGCCATCGGTACCCGCCATGGCGGGCGAAGCTCTGACCCAGTCAATGAACGCCATCGACTCTTGGCCAAAACGATCCCCGGGCGAGAGTTTTTGCGGGTCAATCAAAATCGTCAGCATACCGTTCAGGACACGTCTTTCAGTCGGATAGTTGCGCAGCGTCATGGCATTGGCAAGGGCCCCACCGAGCAATTCGCAGACCAGCGCTAGACCGAAGCCCTTGTGCTCGCCAAACGTGCGCAAGGCACCCATGGGGGCTTTGACAGCAAACACGGGGTCGGTCGTGGGTTGGCCTTGATCGTCAATGATTTGACCTGGCTTGAGGGATTCACCCTTGTTGTGTGCCACACGTGCCTTGCCTTGGGCGATGACGCTGGTGGCAAAGTCCAAAATCACGGGAGGCTGACCACTCACGGGGATGCCGATGCAGATTGGGTTGGTCCCAAAACGGGCATCACCACCATCCCATGGTGAGACCACGGGACGAGATAAGACGCTCACAAAATGGATCGCTATCAGGTCTTGTGCCACGGCCATTTCTGCCCAAGCGCCAATGCGGCAAAGATGATGAGCATTGCCTAGGGCCATGATGCAGCTGCCGTGGGTTTTGGCGCGCTCGATGCCAAGCAACATCGTTTCGTGTCCGACCACTTGTCCAAAGCCACTGTGACCGTCTAGACCCAAAAGGGCGCCATGATCAATACATGTCTCGATGTGGGCATTGGGTTTGAGGCCGCCTTCGAGAAAAGACTCGGTATAGCGTGGCAGCATGCCAACGCCGTGCGAATCGTGACCCGTCAGGTTAGCGGCCAACAGATTATCGGTGACCAGATCAACTTCTGTGGGGCCACTGCCAAACCCTTTGACCAATTCGGCAATGGCTGCACGCAGCGCCGGCAATTGAAAGTGATGAGTATCAACCATAATTGCCCGTGCGCTCCATCTTGTTGTTACTGCATGTACCAGCCGTGGCTGACCACAAAAGACTGTCCGGTCAGCGCGGCCGTGGGGAAACCTGCCAAATAGCTTACAACAGAGGCGACGTCTTGGGTGGTGGTGAAAGTGCCATCAACGGTCTGGTTGAGCATCACGTTTTTAATGACCTCATCTTCAGTGATGCCAAGGCTTTTGGCTTGCTCGGGGATTTGCTTGTCAACCAGCGGTGTGCGAACAAATCCAGGGCAAACCACGTAAGCACGAACGTTTCTGTCACCGCCTTCTTTGGCCACCGCGCGAGCCAAGCCTAACAAACCATGCTTGGCGGTCACGTAGGCGGACTTTAGTTTAGAGGCTTCGTGCGAGTGCACCGAACCCATATAGATGATCGAACCACCACGCCCGCTCGCATACATGTGTTTGATGGCCGCTTTGGTGGTCAAGAAAGCACCATCCAAATGAATGGCCAGCATTTTTTTCCAGTCCGCGAACGGGAAGTCCTCGACTGGGTGAATGATTTGGATGCCTGCGTTTGAAACCAACACGTCAATGCTACCAAGCGCTTTGACGGCTGATTCGATGCCGGCGTTGACTTGCTCTTCGCTCGTGACATCCATGCTCACACCCATGGCTTTGACACCCAAGGCTTCGATTTCTTTCGCAACCGCTTGGGCACCCGTTAAGTTTAAGTCCGCAATCACGATATTGGCGCCGGCCTTGGCCATTTCGATCGCGCATTCTTTGCCAATGCCGCTTGCAGCGCCAGTGACCAAAGCGACTTTACCTTTTAATGTCATGGGAGATTCCTTTTTTGAAGAGGTGGGAGACAGGTAGCCAGGGGATCAACTCATAGTAGCAAAGTATGGTTTCCATTTTGCAAAACCATGGTTTGAAAATGGGTCTGTGCAGTTAGCGTGGCTGTGGCATAGAATAAGAGTGTGTTTTGTACGGATAAAGCCCGCAAATCCAATACTGGAAAAGACAATGACAACAACAGTTCGTTTTGAGACACCCTCTAGCGCCAAGGAAGCGGCCATACTATTGGCTAGCGCGCCAGGTCAGGCGCGAGTGCTCGCAGGCGGTACGGATCTCTTGGTTCAAATGCGCTCGGGTCGATTGCAGCCCGAATTAATTGTGGATATCAAGGGAATCGATGAAATCGTCTCCGTGCGAGAAGAGGTCGGTGGTTGGCGCGTGGGTGCGGCCGTGGCCTGCATGGACTTACTCAAGCACAAAGCATTCGCAGCTACCTTTGCGGGTGTGATTGATGGCGCCAACTGGATTGGATCGATTCAAGTGCGCAGTCGTGCCAGTATGGGCGGCAACCTTTGCAACGCCTCGCCGGCCGCCGATAGCGTGCCTGCCATGATGGCTGTGGGTGCTATCGCGAGCATTGAGGGCCCTAACGGGCGTCGTGAAATACCGGTCGAACAGATGCCACAGGGCCCGGGTAAAACCGCACTGGCCCCTGGGGAGCTGTTGGTTTCACTTTTTTTCCCGACACCAGCGGCTCGTAGCGGTAGTGCTTACATGCGATTCACGCCAAGAACGGAAATGGACATTGCGGTCGTTGGCGCCGGCGTCAGTCTGACGCTTGATGCCAAAGGCGTTTGCACCGAGGCACGGGTGTGTTTGGGCGCGGTTGCTGCAACCGCCATCTCCGTGCCCGAAGCCGCACAAGCTCTGATTGGTACGACGATTGATGAGGCTGCCTTAGACAAAGTGGCGGCTGCGGCACGAGCAGCTGCTAAACCCATTAACGATAAACGCGGCACAATCGTGTTTCGCACCAAACTAGCGGGCGTGATGGCCCGACGTACCGTACTTAGAGCCCTTAAGCGGGCCCAGGAGAACCAATAACATGGCCAAGCAACATGTGAGTACGACCATTAATGGCGAGGCAGTTGAGTTTTTGTGTGAGACACGTCAATCATTGTTGGATGTTTTACGCGACGAGCTCGACATGACCGGTACCAAAGAAGGCTGCGGCACGGGCGACTGCGGTGCCTGCAGCGTGACGCTTAACGGTGACCTGGTCTGTTCGTGCTTGGTCTTGGGCGTTGAGGCGCAAGGCAAATCCATTCAAACCATTGAGGGCATGGCCGAAGGTGATCAATTGCACCCGCTGCAGCGGAAGTTTTTAGAGCATGCTGCTTTGCAGTGCGGTATTTGCACGCCTGGCGTCCTAGTGGCAGCCAAGGCACTTTTGGCTCGCAACCCTGATCCCACCGAAGAAGAAGTTCGCTACTGGTTAGCAGGCAATCTTTGTCGTTGCACCGGCTATAACAAGATCATTGAAGCGGTCTTAGACGCCGCCCGTGAAATGAGAGGGGCAAATCATGCTTAAAAAAACTGAAAATCAAATCTCCGATTTGAAAGTTGTTGGCACCCGACCCGTGCGGCCCGATGGGGTACCTAAAGTGACTGGGCAGGCACGCTATGGCGCAGATTATTCATTACCAGGCATGCTCTGGGGCAAAATCCTACGCTCGCCGCATGCGCACGCGCGGATTCGCTCAATTGATACCAGCGCAGCACGTGCGTTACCTGGTGTTAAGGCTGTGATGGTTGGCAGTGATATGCCTGAGCAATCATTTAGTTACATTGGCCCTGATCGGGTCCAGGTGAACTATTGGCACATGACCCGAAATGTCATGGCCCGTGAAAAAGCACTTTTTGATGGTCACCCAGTGGCTGCGGTTGCCGCCACCACAGCGGCGATTGCTGAGCAAGCGCTCAAACTGATCAAAGTCGACTACGAGGTGTTGCCTCATGTCATCGATGTGGATGACGCCATGAAGGAAGACGCCCCGCTCTTGTTTGACAACATGATCACGCGTGGCGTCAGTCCTGAGCCCACGAAGCCATCGAACGTGTCGCGGCGATCTGAGTTTAAGGTGGGTGACCTTGAGGCGGGCTTTGCTTTGGCTGACGAAGTGGTGGAGATGAGCTTCACGACTGAGCCTGTTCATCAGGGCTACATTGAAACGCATGGCACGCTTGCGCGCTATGGTGCGGATGGTCAATGTGAGATTTGGTCCTCGAGCCAAGGGCACTTTATGGTTCGTGCTTACACGGCCAAACTGTTGGGTATGAATATCAGTGACCTCTTGGTTCATCCGGCTGAGATCGGTGGTGGGTTTGGTGGCAAGACCGTGGTTTACCTCGAGCCTGTGGCCGCGCTGCTCTCGAAAAAAACCGGCTTGCCCGTCAAGTTAGTCATGTCACGTGAGGATGTTTTTCGCGCCACCGGCCCCACATCTGGTTCATCAATGACGGTCAAAATGGGTGTCACCAAAGATGGCAAGATCGTGGCCGCTGATGGGACATTTAAGTTGCAGGCTGGCGCTTTTCCGGGATCACCTGTCATGAACGCTGCCATGTGTGCCTTTTCGGTTTATGAAATTGAAAACGCCCGTGCCGTGGGTTACGACGTGGTGTGTAATCGACCGAAGGCCGTGGCCTATCGCGCGCCAGGCTCACCAATTGCGGCATTTGCCGTTGAGAGTGTGGTCGATGAGCTGGCACGACGTATCGGGATGGACCCCTTGGCCCTGCGCTTAAAAAATGCCGTTAAAGCGGGTTCACCCACGATTTGGGGGCCCAAACATGGTTATGACGGGTTTATTGAAACCATCGAAGCACTGATGGCTCACCCTGCTTACAAAATACCCTTGGGTAAGAATCAAGGTCGTGGCGTGGCTTCAGGGTTTTGGTTTAACGGCGGCGGTGAGTCGGCCGTGACGGTACACGTCAGTGAGGATGGTTCTATTGCGATCGCTTCAGGCAGCATGGACGTGGGTGGGTCAAGAGCCTCGATGGCTTTGATGGCGGCTGAAACACTTGGCGTGCCTTATGATTCGGTGCGATCGACAGTGTCTGATACGGCCTCTATTGGGTATAACCACGTAACTGGCGGCTCACGCGTGACCTTTGCCACTGGTATGGCGGTGGTGCAAGCCTGCGAAAAAATCGTCGACGACATGCGCGCGCGTGCGGCAATGATCTGGGATGTGCCACTTGAGGCCGTGTCGTGGCAAGAGGGAGCCGCGCACCTGACAGATGCCGCGTTAGGCGAGAAAGCGCCCTTGAGCCTGAAAGATATTGCTGCTAAGCGAGCAGTGACCGGTGGGCCTATTGTTGCTGAGGTGGCACTTAATGCCGGTGGCCAAGCGCCAGGGTTTTCTACTCAGTTTTGTGACGTGGAAGTCGACCCCGAAACCGGTGCCGTCAAAATCTTACGCTACGTGGCCGCGCAAGATGTCGGGCGTGCCATCCACCCCAGCTATGTCGAAGGACAGATTCAAGGCGGTGTGGTGCAAGGTATTGGCTGGGCCTTAAATGAGACTTACGTCTATAACGACAAAGGTCAACTTGAAAACACAGGTTTCTTGGACTATCGCGTGCCCGTGGCATCAGATTTGCCCATGATTGAAGCCTTGATTGTCGAAGTGCCGAATCCAAACCATCCATTTGGTGTCAAGGGGGTGGGTGAGGTCAATATTGTTCCAGTCATGGCCGCTGTCGCCAATGCCCTGCGTGGTGCAACTGGCGTGCGTCAACACGCGCTGCCAATGTCACCGCCCGTTGTTTTGGCGGCGCTAGATGCTCAGGCCGAAGAGGTGGTGGGTGCCTGATCGGGTGCCTGAGTCGGTACCTGAGTGGGTGCCTAAATTGAACGCCATAGACAATCTTTTGCGAGCCCCCGTGCGCGTGACGCTCACGGGGGCGATGCCACCGTTTACCAGCGGTGAAATGTCATTTGAACTGTCAGTAACAAACATGCGGGGGTTGTTGCGCGCACTCAATGATCGGTTTCCCGGTATCGGTGAGGTGCTTGAAGAAGACACCGCCGTGGCTATTGACGGTGTCATTCACGAGGTGGTTTACACCCAAGTGCTCCCACCTGGCTGCGAGGTGTTTTTCATTCCTCGGTTAGAGAGCGGTTAACTGACTCGGTTTGTCGTTGCTGCATGCTCCACATGTTGGCGTATGTTTCACTGGCGTTTAAGAGTGTTTGGTGCGTGCCACGCTCAACGATGCGACCTTGATCCATGACGATGATTTGATCGGCGTTCACGACAGTCGATAGGCGGTGGGCAATGATCAACGTGGTTCGGTTGCGCGCTAATTTGGTCAGCTCCTCTTGCAGTGCGCGCTCGGTGCGAGAATCGAGTGCTGAGGTTGCCTCATCAAAAATCAGCATGGCAGGATGCTTAAGCAAGGTACGCGCAATGGCCAAGCGTTGCTTTTCACCCCCGGATAATTTGAGTCCACGCTCGCCCACTGAGGTTTCGTAGCCGTCAGGCAGCTGCGCAATAAATGAATCGAGCTGCGCTGCTCGCGCGGCTTCGCGCACTTCGGCGTCAGTGGCCTGCGGTTTACCATAGCGAATGTTGTAGGCAATGGTGTCGTTAAAGAGAACCGTGTCTTGCGGGACAATCCCCACCGCCTGGCGCAAGCTCGCTTGCGTGATGTCGCGAATATCTTGACCGTCAATCAACAAACGGCCACTCTGGATGTCATAGAAGCGAAAGAGCAATCGTGAAAGCGTACTTTTACCGGCACCAGTGCGCCCCACGACCGCAGTGGTGGTGCCTGCCTCGATGGTCAAGGAAAGGTCTTCTAGAATGGTGCGCTTGGCTTCATAAGAAAAACGAACGTTCTCGAACACAACTTTTGGTCCAATGACGGGGTTTTTAATGATCAGTGGTTTGGCGTTGGCGCTATCAGCAATTTCTTCGTTTTCGTTTAACAAACCAAACATTCGATCAATGTCAGCGGTGGACTGTTTGAACTCTCTGTAGACCATACCGAGAAAGTTCAGCGGAATATAGAGCTGGAGCATTAGGGTGTTGACCAACACCAAATCACCGAGCGTCATGCTGCCATCGGCCACGCCGGTTGCGGCGCGCCAAATAATCAGCACCAAGCCCACGGTGATGATGACTTGTTGGCCCAAGTTCAATGCGGCCAGTGTTTTTTGAGAAAGGATGGCTGCCTTTTGATAGCTTTGCAGACTATCGTCGTAACGCTGCGCTTCGAATCGCTCGTTGGCAAAATATTTAACGGTTTCAAAGTTCAGCAGCGAATCGACCGCCTTTTGATTGGCGCGCGAGTCGAGTTCATTCATTGTGCGGCGCAGTTTAGTGCGCCATTCGGTGATGATGACGGTAAAGATGATGTAAAGCATCAGCGAGATCAAGGTGATCAGTGAGAACCAGATGTCGTAGAAGTACCAGAGGTAGCCCAACACCAAAGAAAACTCAACGAATGTCGGGAAAATACTGTAAAGCGAAAACGATACCAACGTTTGAATGGCGCGCGTGCCGCGTTCAATGTCGCGACTGACCCCACCGGTTTGTCGCCCCAAGTGAAACCGAAGCGAGAGTCGATGCAGGTGATTAAAGACGTTTAAAGCAATCTGACGCACCGCGTGTTGAGTCACCCGCGCAAACAGGGCTTCTCTTAATTCGGTAAAGATGCCAGTCATGAGCCGCAGTGCTCCGTAACCGAGCACAAGGCCGATGGGCACCACCAAGGCCGCTTGCGTCACGGATGAGACATCGAGCGTGTCGATCATGTCTTTGAGGATGATCGGCACGCCAAGGTTGGCGAATTTGGCTGCCACCATGAAGATCAAGGCCAGCGCCACACGGCCTTTGTAGGCCATCAAATAAGGCAGCAGGTCCTTGATGACCTGCCAATCGGAGCGGTGGTAATTGGGTGGAGACCCACGTTTGTCGTGAGGCTTCACTTCATTTTCGGCGGACAGCTTGCTTGTTGAGTCTTGAGTCGGGCGCACATTAACCCATCACAAATGGATTGGCGATGTCTTTGTTGGTGTTGATCCAGACGCTTTTGGTTTGCAAGTATTCATAGATCATGGCTTGACCGTTTTCGCGGCCAATGCCTGAGCGTTTAAAGCCACCAAAGGGTGACATGTAGCTCACCACGCGGTAGGCGTTGACCCAGACGGTACCGGCCCGAATTCGCTTAGACATGTTCAGGGCGCGGCCGATGTTTTGTGTCCAGACGCCGGCAGCCAAACCATATAAGGTGTCGTTAGCCAAGGCCACCGCTTCTTCATCGGTTTTGAATTTGATGATTGACAATACGGGACCAAATACCTCTTCTTGGGCAATGCGCATGTTGTTGGTGACGCCCGTAAAAATAGTCGGCTCAACAAACCAGCCCGCTGTTGATTGATTGGCTGCGGGTTGCCCGCCTAGCGCGCAATGTGCGCCATCTGCTTTGGCAATTTCAATGTAAGACAGGATTTTTTCAAACTGGGGGCGAGTCGTGACCGGTCCGACTTGCGTGCCGGGTTGCATGGGATCGCCCATTTTGGCAGTCTTTGCCAAGGCCAAGAGCTTTTCAACCACTTCGTCATGCACGCTTTCATGGACCAACAGGCGGGATCCGGCCAAACAGGTTTGTCCCGTGGCCGCAAAGATACCCGACACGGCACCTTTGACGGCGTTGTCGATATCGGCATCTTCAAAAATAATGTTGGGCGATTTACCACCGAGCTCGAGCGATACGGGTTTTAAACCCCTGGCTGCGGCCTCATAAACCTTGATGCCACCGGGCTCGCCACCCGTGAAGGCCACGCGTGCGACTTTTGGGTGCTCGACCAAGGCACTGCCTACCTCGTGACCAAAACCAGTCACCACATTTACCACGCCCTTGGGAAAGCCGGCGCGTTCAACCAAGGTCATGAAGGCCAGCACTGAGGCGGAGGTGAACTCGGAGGGCTTGATCACGACCGTGTTGCCGGCGGCCAATGCCGGTGCGAGCTTCCAAGTGGTCAGCAGCAGTGGCGAATTCCAAGGGGTGATGATGGTTACCACGCCAAGGGGCTCGTGGTGGGTGAAGTTAAACATGCCGGGTTTGTCAACCGGGATCACTGCGCCTTCAATCTTGTCGGCCAAGCCACCGAAGTAATAAAACCACTGTGGCATGTATTGCGTTTGGCCATACATTTCGGCTTTGAGTTTGCCGTTATCACGCACTTCGATGTCAGCCAACCATTCGGCGTTTTCTGATAGAAGATCGCCAAGCTTGCGCAAGAGCGCACCACGCCCAGTGGCCGTCATGTCAGCCCAAGGGCCTTTGTCATAGGCGTTGTAGGCTGCTTGCACAGCGCGATCGGCGTCTTCAGCGTTACAGCGCGGGATCAGTGCCCAGGCTTCTGCGGTGTAGGGATTTTCTGTTTCAAACCATTCGCCGCTGGCTGGGTCCACCCACTGACCGTCAATCCACGCTTGATACTTTTGCACAGTCTTCTCCTAAACCACGAGGTGGTGATGCGCCCACCTGACGTTGTTAATCAATGTTGTTTTGAATATGTTTTGACTTGTTAATAGCCATGATAACCAAAGGCGCACAAAGCGGACATTAAAGTCAGCCACAGCGAACGGACATACCGCCATCGACCACCAGCTCAGTGCCTGTGATGAAGCGGGCCTCGTCGCTGGCTAGAAAAACAGCCGCATTGGCGGTGTCGGTGCCGTCACCCATAAAGGGCATTGGGATGCGCGCTTGACGCTGCGCCAAGATGGCTTTGACATCGCCGCCAGCGCGCTGTCCAGCCAAGCGCTTTTCAACCATGGGGGTGTGCAATTGACCGGGAATAATCGTGTTGACTCGGATGTTGTCGGGCGCGTATTGCACGGCGACCACTCGCGAAAGCTGAATGACCCCGGCTTTGGTGGCTGCGTAAGCCACTTGAGCAGCCCCCGTCCAGCGAATACCGGAAGTTGACGCCAGATTGATGATGGCGCCAGACCCTTGTTTTTGCATGATGGGCAGCACGTGTTTGCAAGCCAAGAAAACACTTTTGAGGTTACGGTCGACTTGGCTGTCCCAGACTTCCTCACTCATTTCGACCGGGCCTCCAGCCGCTGAGCCGCCAACGTTGTTCACCAAAATGTCGATCCGTCCGTAGGCTTTCAAGCAGTCTTTGACGGCTTGTTCGATCTGTGGGTGGCTGGTGACGTCGCATGCGGCAGATTGAATGTGGCCATTAAGGGCTTGCACACGGTCTATCGTTTCTTGCAGGTTTTGCAATGAGAGGTCCGTGGCGTAAAGGCTCGCCCCCTCTTCGGCAAAACGCACCGCCATGGCCCGCCCGTTGCCCCATCCCGGCCCAACCGAGCCCGCCCCCATGATTAGTGCCACTTTGTTTTGTAAACGCCCCATCGTTCGCTCCGGATCAATCATTGAATGGAATGCTTACGATGCTAGAGAACGGCGAGAGTGGGGTCAATGGGGCTGACCATGCCAGCCAAGCCAGTGGCAGTGTGGGTCTATGCCAGACTTTTTTCAGTGGGTAGACTTTCCACCAAAACCTCTTCATCCGTCGGCGGATGGAGTGGTCGCAGAAAGGCGTCAGGCACAGGCCCTTGGCACTTCTGCGTGACGCGTCCCTTGATGATGTAGGTCAATGAATCGGTCTCAGACAAGGTTTGTACTTCCCAAGTATGCAAAGGGCCGTGGTCACTCCAGTGTTCGATGCCATTGGAAGCGATGATTTTGACGATCCGTCCCAAGTTTTCTGGGATGTCGCACTTGACGGTGATTGCCAGGTCGCCTAATCGACAGTTCAGAGCCATGATGCCTTACCTTTTTGGTGCAGGTGACGAAGTGTTATTAAAAAACCCAAGGAACGAGGCGTTTTGTTCGCGCTTGATAGTCTTTATAAACGCCATAACGTTGTTTAAGCAAATGTTCTTCAATCGCAAGCTTAAACAAAAGCACCACAAAGAGCGCACCCCAATTAAACCAAGCCCACCAACCGTCAATCAGTAGTGCGAATGCCGCTGCCATTAAAAGCAGGCTGGTGTACATCGGGTGACGAATCCAGTGATAGGGGCCCGTTGTTACGAGCTGTCCATCGGTTTTGGGCTCAGGCACGATCCGGAAATTGCCTGGGCGATTGACGGTGAGTGTCCAGATTGCCAGGGTGACCGCAATGGCCAGTAACAAAGCAACAGCTGAGCCCCAAGACAAGCTCGCCCAGCGCTGATAGACCTGAAAACCCAAGGTGGCGAGCAGACCGAATTGCGCAAAGACCAGACTTTCGTTCATGAAAACCATTGATGAAACAACACTAACTGATGGTAACAGTGCGACCTTTGTTCCTACCAGTTGCCTGATTTGGTTGATGTGTCATTTTGTAAGGATTCTGTTCGTTGCGCATTCACGGTGCTAGGATTAACCCTAGTAATCAAGAAAAGGGACTCACAAAACGCGGTCCCTGTTAACTATTCAAATAATAGATAAATACAATTATCAAATTATTTGTGATTGAATTAATCTATCATCCTAGTCATCAATTAAGGAGATAGCGATGTCAAACCAAGGAATGTGTCCCGTGATGCACGGTGCAAACACAGAAACCAGCCAGTCCAACATGGCGTGGTGGCCCAAGGCCCTTAACCTCAATATCCTGCACCAGCATGACCGCAAGGTCAATCCCATGGATGCTGGCTTCGACTATCGCAAAGCGGTCAAGTCAATTGACGTTGATGCCCTTAAAAATGACCTGCGTGTGTTGATGACTGACAGCCAGCCGTGGTGGCCTGCTGACTGGGGTCACTACGGCGGCTTGATGATTCGCATGGCGTGGCACGCCGCGGGTTCCTACCGTGTGGCCGATGGCCGTGGTGGCGCCGGAACCGGTAACCAACGCTTCGCACCCTTGAATTCTTGGCCAGACAACGTCAACTTGGATAAAGCGCGCCGCTTGTTGTGGCCGATTAAGAAGAAATACGGCAATAAATTGAGCTGGGCTGACTTGATCATCTTGGCCGGTAACGTGGCCTATGAATCGATGGGCTTAAAGACAGCCGGCTTTGGGTTTGGCCGCGAAGACATTTGGCAGCCTGAGGAGGACATCTACTGGGGATCAGAGAAAGATTGGTTGGCGGCTAACCGCTATGAGGGCGAGGGCGAAGTCCGCGAGTCACTTGAAAACCCATTGGCAGCGGTACAGATGGGCCTGATCTACGTGAACCCTGAAGGTGTGGGTGGCCAACCCGATCCTTTGCGCACCGCTCATGATGTGCGATTGACCTTTGCCCGTATGGCCATGAACGATGAAGAGACCGTGGCACTGACCGCGGGCGGTCATACCGTGGGTAAGTGCCACGGCAACGGAGATGCCAATTTGCTTGGCCCAAGCCCGGAGGGTGCTGAATTAGAAGACCAGGGTTTTGGGTGGGTCAACAAGACCACTCGTGGCATTGGTCGTGATACGGTCTCAAGCGGCTTGGAAGGTGCGTGGACGACCGATCCAACGAAGTGGGACAACGGCTACTTCAACATGTTGTTAAACCACGAATGGGAACTCAAAAAGAGCCCAGCCGGTGCCTGGCAATGGGAGCCCATCAACATCAAGGAAGAGGACAAGCCCGTTGATGTTGAAGATCCGTCAATTCGCTTAAATCCCATCATGACCGATGCCGACATGGCGATGATTAAAGATCCAGCCTATCGCAAGATTTCTGAGCGGTTTTACAAGGATCCTGATTATTTTTCAGCCGTGTTTGCACGGGCTTGGTTCAAGCTTACGCACCGCGACATGGGTCCCAAGTCACGTTACGTTGGTCCTGAGGTGCCGGCTGAAGATTTGATCTGGCAGGATCCCGTGCCAGCAGGGCGGGCCGATTACGACGTGGCTGCCCTCAAAACCAAAATTCAGGCCAGTGGTTTGAGTGTGAGCGATTTGGTCACCACCGCTTGGGACAGCGCGCGCACTTATCGTGGTTCAGACTTGCGAGGCGGTGCCAATGGCGCGCGGATTCGTCTGGCACCACAAAAGGACTGGGAGGGCAACGAGCCTGAACGACTGGCGCGGGTGTTGGCTGTGCTAGAAGGGATTGCCAAAGACGCTGGTGTTAGCGTGGCCGATGTGATTGTGCTGGCTGGCAATGTGGGTGTTGAGCAGGCTGCGAAAGCCGCTGGTGTGAACGTCACGGTACCGTTTGCACCAGGCCGTGGCGATGCTTCGCAAGAGGCAACTGATGTTGAGTCTTTTGAAGTTTTGGAACCCATTCATGATGGTTTTAGAAACTGGGTTCAAAAAGACTACACGGTTAGTGCTGAGGAGTTGTTACTTGATCGGGCGCAATTGATGGGATTAACCGCCCCTGAAATGACCGCACTGGTGGGTGGCATGCGTGTCTTGGGTACCAACCATGGTGGCACGAAGCATGGTGTATTCACTGAGCGTACGGGTGTCTTAAGCAATGACTTTTTCGTTAACCTCACGGACATGGCCTACGCATGGAAGCCAACTGGTTGCAACTCGTACGACATTTGTGAGCGTGCCACAGGTGTGGTGAAGTGGACCGCCACACGAGTTGACTTGGTGTTTGGTTCCAACTCGATCCTTCGGTCTTACTCAGAGGTCTATGCGCAAGATGATAACCAGGAGAAGTTTGTTAAAGACTTTGTGGCGGCTTGGGTTAAGGTGATGAACGCGGATCGATTTGACCTGTTGGACTGATCAGTCAAATCGATTGCAGCGGTATCGAAATCAGTGGTGTGACAGCAGTAAAAAAAGCCCGGTTCAGATTGAGCCGGGCTTTTTTGTGCTGACGGTTTGTTTCAATTGGGTGCATAAGCCCCAAAAGCAGGCATAAATTTGTGTCAAAAAGCATCATATGAATGCTTTTTGACAGGGAAATGACGGGTAAAAAACTGGCACGGTTCGTGCTAAGGATATTTGCTCGCGATCTTTTCACGGGTGGCTGCACCAGTGGGTTGCAGCCTCAATTCATCACGTGGGAATGCCAAATGAATATCAAACGCTTGTCCGCTTATTTGTTAAGTGCACCATTATTGGCGGCCTGTGTGGCCACCGCTCAAGCCGAGGGCACAGACCTTGGGAACGGCCTGACGCTGTCGGGCAATCTTGCCGTCACCAACGACTATCGGTTCCGCGGTTACACGCAAACCAACTTTAAGCCTGCCGTTCAGGGTGGCATCGATCTCAGTCATGAGTCCGGGTTTTATCTGGGTAACTGGAACTCAAACGTTGGTTGGACCACGGGCACATCGATTGAAATGGATTTTTATGGTGGCTGGAAAGGTGATGTTGGCCAAGGTCTTGAGCTCGACTTGGGTGTGATTCAGTATGTCTACCCCGGTGCTGATATGGCCGTCTCACCGAACACGACTGAGTTGTACGTGGGCCTTGGTATGGGACCCGCATCGTTTAAGGTCTATTACGCGCCGAGCAATTACTTCGGTGGCGCCGATTCAAAGAACACGTTTTACTTTGATGCCAGTGGCTCAATTGATCTTGGCGATAATTGGGCCATCGGTTTGCATGCCGGGTATCAGACGTTGAAGAATGCCGTCGATGTTGATGGCAACAGCCTCAGCGGCTATTTTGATTACAAGGCGGGTATCTCAAAAGATATCAGTGGTTGGGTCTTTGATTTGAGCGTGGTGGGCGCGTCTTCGGATGACTTTTTCTTAAGCACCCAAGGCCATCCAGCAGGTCGCGTGGGCGCATTGTTTTCAGTTAGCAAGGGGTTTTAAGCGAGCGCACGGGAAAGACGATTTTGGTCTTCCCGAGCGCGATGGCAGGCATGCCCCTGTGATACATTGAAGTGTCACTGGGGAGTAGCCGCTCAGCGAGTTTTCTGAGGCATGCATCAACACACTTGGTCGACTGACCATGGTGCTTGCGGTTCTAAACTTGGCAAGACCTTTGACCACTGTTTCCCCGACTTGACCGGATGGGGGCAATGGTCAACTGTCTTTGATCCGGTTTTGGAACAGGCATGGAAGCATTTTTGGTATCAACGGCAGTCGTCACTTTGGCCGAAATGGGTGATAAGACCCAGTTGTTGGCTTTCTTACTGGCCGCGCGCTTGAAGAAACCCATCCCAATCATTCTAGGTATTTTGGCAGCGACCGTGCTCAACCACTCGCTAGCCGGTGTGCTTGGCTTGTGGATCACAGAGACACTCAGCCCCCAATGGTTGCGCTGGTTGCTAGGGCTGTCATTTATCGGCATGGCGATCTGGGCGCTGATCCCCGACAAAATAGAAGAAAGTGACATGCGTTTGACGCGCCGTTGGGGTGTCTTTGGCGCCACCTTAGTGACTTTCTTTTTGGCTGAAATGGGCGATAAGACCCAAATTGCGACGGTGGCGCTTGCGGCCAATTACGCAGCGCCCATCTTGGTTGTGCTGGGGACGACGTTGGGTATGTTGATTGCTGATGTGCCCGCCGTGTTTGTGGGTGATAAATTCGCAGCACGCATTCCCATGCGTTTGGTCCATGGCGTGGCTGCCGCTATATTTGCCGTTTTGGGTCTACTGACATTGTTTGGTGTCGGTGATTTGCTAGGCCCGTAGCACAACCAGTTGAAATTAATTGGCTCCTCACCGAGACTTTGACGGTCATCTGGGCCGCATTTTTTGTTGTTTAGATTGATGCGCCGTTGCCCCTGACCATGGAAAGGACGGAACTGGCATCAAGATTGCGTGCTTTTTCTTGAATGTCAGGCAGGTATTGGGTCTGAAGTTTTTTGGCCGGTTCTAGCAGTTCGCCAAAGGTTTGCTTCAGCAGCGCAGTGTTCATTTGGCGACCACCGGCATAGTAGCGTTTGGCCAATTGTCCAAGCGCATAGGTTGTCGCAAATGAAAATGCCACACTGGCTGCTGCCCGGCCGGCTTTTTTACCTGTCTTGCCCAAAAAGCCACCCAACAAACCCCCTACTAATTTACGGCCAAATTGTTCGAGGTATTGCGAGGTCATGCCCACCCCTACAGTGGCTAGAAATTCGCGGATATGGCCTTGATCGAGTTCGTGGCCATGGGCTTTGCCGATTCTGTAGACCATTTTTATCTGCATGGGGATGATGGCCACCGATGCCCAAGACTGCGGCAACAGCTCAAGCGCGCCATTAAGGATTGCGTAGTTGAGGATGGTTTTGTTGAGCGCGGCATCATCCACGGTATTGTTTGTTGCCTCGTTAGCCAGGCTCAGTGGCGCCACACCAGCGAGCGCAATCGCGTCTGCCTGTTCTTCGGCGGCTGCCACTGCTTTGTCGTTGTCTAAACCCAAGCAGGCACGCAGATCCTTGAGGAATGCGTCTTCCGTTTCACAACGAACGCCATCGCTGTCGCACACGCACACGGCCAATTCGTAAGCGTAGCGGCGTTGGCCCTCGTCAGTCAGAACGGCAACAGCGTGCGCGAGGGTCACTTGCCCGAGCAATACGTCTTGATATACGCCCATGAGTTCAACGGAGCTTGCGCCGAGTTGTTGCGCAAACTGTTTGACGTGTTCGCGTTCATTGTCGTCCTTGTTGCCGTCGGCAAAGGCAGCGAGCATGGCGATTGAAAGGATGGCGCGGTCAGTGTTCATGGGTTCTCCCTGTAGAAAGTTAGCCAATAGACCACATCAGGGGCTTGAGGTTCCAACTTATGCAAACTGAAGCTTGGCGAGCCTGGCATAAAGCCCACCTTGGGCCATCAATTCATCGTGCCTGCCTTGCTCTAAGACTTGGCCGTTTTCAAGGACAAGAATGCGATCGGCTCTCAGAACAGTGGCCAAGCGATGGGCAATCGTAAGCGAGGTGCGCCCAGGCAGAACGCTATCGAGTGCTTGTTGCACCTCGCGTTCAGATTCGGCGTCTAAGGCGCTGGTGGCCTCGTCAAGCAAGAGAATCGGTGGGTTTTTAAGAATCGCGCGTGCGATTGAAATGCGTTGCTTTTGGCCGCCCGATAAGCGCACACCGCGTTCACCCAAAAAGCTTTGATACCCCTGAGGCAATGCAGTGATAAAACCATGCGCGTGGGCGGTTGTGGCCGCGGCGATGACTTCCTGGTCGGTGGCGTCTAATCGGCCATAGCGGATATTTTCCATGGCGCTTGACGCAAAAATCACGGGCTCTTGCGGCACGATCCCGATCATGTTGCGCAATGCGCTGACGGGCCACTGAGTAATCTCTTGCCCAAATATCTCGATCTGGCCGCTGGTGGGTTCGTAAAAACGTAGCAGCATGGAAAATAGTGTGCTTTTGCCGGCGCCAGATGGGCCAACAAGCGCGTAACGTCCGCCCTTGGGAACCGATAAGCTCAGTTGTTTCATGGCCAGGAAGTCAGGCCGCGATGAATAAGAAAACGTGACGTTTTCAAAGGCTATGGCGCAGCCTTGATTAACAGCTGGTTTGGCCAACGATGATTTGGTATTGGGTTCACCCGTCCGCGCACTGGCCAGTGCCGGCTCGGCTTGCATCAACTCAACCAAGCGCTCAGTGGCACCAGCTGCCCGTTGTAGATCACCCCAAGTCTCAGAAAGGGCGCCAATTGAACCGGCAATCAGCACCGCGTAAAGCACAAACTGGGTGAGATCGCCCAAGGTCATCGTGCCAGCAGTGACTTGTTGGGCCCCGACCCAAAGCACAAAGACAATCACTGAGAAGGCCATGAGAATGGTGGTGGCAGTCAAAGCAGATCGAATGGCGATGCGTTTTTTGGCGACAACAAATGCCATTTCGACCGCTGATTGATAGCGCTTTTGTTCGTGAGGCTCGCGCACGAAAGCTTGAACGGTGGTCACAGCATTTAGGACTTCGCCGGCCATGGCACTGGTGTCAGCCACTTTGTCTTGACTGGCACGCGACATGCGGCGCACGTATCGGCCAAGCGCCCACAAGGGCAACACAATGATCAACAGCAGGCCGATCATGACGCCCGCCAACCAGGCACTGGTGATAAGCATCATGGTGATGCCGCCGATCAGCATGACCATGCTTCGCAACGCAATCGAGACGCTTGAGCCAACCAGCGTTTGCACCAAGGTGGTGTCGCTGGTCAGCCGCGACAGCACTTCGCCAGTTTGCAAGGTTTCAAAGTAAGCAGGGCTTTGGCGCAAGACGTTTTCAAAGACGCGTTGGCGGATGTCAGCCACCACCCGTTCACCCAACCAAGACATCACGTAATAGCGACAAGATGTCATGACGGCCAAAACGGCAGCCAGTATGAGCAGATTAATGAACTGTTGGTTGATCGCTTGACTGGTTAATCCAGTGTCAACCAAATTGCGAAATGCCAATGGCACGGTCAGTGTGGCGCCAGCCGCTAGCAGCAGAAACAGGGCGGCCAGAAGCCATTGGGTTCGGTAGCGCGAGAGCACGCGGTAATCCCGTAACCAGCGGGTCAGACTGCTGAGGTTTGTTGCTTTTTTTGTCATGAGGTTCAGTGTAAGGGATGGCTTGCTAACGGCAGCCCCGCCAGGTTGGAATCGCTCAGCTTATTTCTAAACGACACCTGTTATAAGCCCCACCTCAAAGCCGCAACGGTTCGCCGTACCCGGTCAGCTCAAGGTAGCCGCGGCCGATGGCTTGACCGTTTTCCAGAAGCTCAACAGCGCCTTCGTAGTAGAACCCACCGGTGCTGGCGCGGGCGTCGACTTCTTGGTCGGCCATGAGTGTTTTTAATTGCCACTGATGGTCTGGTGTTTTGAGGGTAAAGCCCTCGGGGTAGACGATGAGCGACCGTGGTGATCGCCAGCTGCCAAAGGGCACCCAATCTGCGTTAGCCTTTGCTGGGATTCGACGGCCTTGGGCGTCGCGCCAATCCCACTCGCTAAAGAGCGTTTGACCGGCAGCGTTACGGATCCTAAAACCCATGAGGCTGCCGCCGTCAAATAGATTGATGCCAATCCAATCCCAGCCCACGGCATCGTCCATCAGCAGACTGCTGGACCACTCGTGGTCAAACCAAGCCGTACCTGTCAGGTTTTGAGGTGCTGATTGGTTTTCAGAGGCTGGGTCTTTAAGGGTCAGTGTGGCTTGCACGGCCATCTGCGGGCGACTGTAGTAGTAACTGGCCAATTCAGCCGATGGCCCTTTGAGTGAATATCCAGACTTACCCCGCAAAACGGGTGCGCCAGCAGGCGTGGCTTCGATGGTAAGTGTGAAATCATCGGCAGGGATAAAGATGGCATAACGATCGTCTGGCGTACGAGTTAAAGTCCAGCCCGACAGTTGCAGGGCCGTATCGGCAGTGTCGAATGACACGCCTGCTGGGCCCACGCGTGCGGAGGTTTGTGAGTGTCGAAGCTTACCTTGATTGGGTAAAGCGAGTGCAGCATGGGCGAACATCAATTGCTGTGGCGCAAACCGACTGTGGTTCTCGTCTGGGTGACGGGTGCGACTTCTAAAAAACGTGACTTGAAAGCCAATCGGTTGTGGACCCGAATCCAACCAACCCGTGAGGTACCACCACTCAGTGCGAAACGCGGGGTGGGCGCCAAAGTCACGCGGAAACACCAAAGACCGCGGTGTCACCGTTGGGTAGGGCGATGCACTATTCGAAGCGAAGGCAGGCAGTGTGGCCAAGGAAGCACTCAAAGGTGTCGCGGCAGATAAAACCAACACTTGCTTTAACCACGATCGGCGATGGTGACTTTTCATTACCAATCCTCACGCAATGACAAGGCCAACTGGTCAGGCTTTAGATTTCTTTGCGAGGCCCAGACCGCCGCGACAATACCCAACAAAACAATCGACAGCATCAAGACAATCATGGCAACGGTGGGCAGGCTGGTCTGCATGGTCCAGTGAAACGATTGGGGGTTGACACGGTGGATCAAGATTTGGCTCATCAAAAGCCCCAAGACTGTGCCCCAACCGGCAGCCAATACCAACAACAGACCGGACTCGGCGGTGATCCAGCGCACCCGCTGGCCAGTGGACTGTCCCAAATGATGCATCAGAGCGTACTCTTTTTGTCGAAGTAAGGCCTGGCCGGCAAAGCCAGCCGCAACCGAAAACAAAGCCACCAACAAAGCCGCCACTTCGAGCGCATAGGTCAGGGCAAAACTGCGATCAAAAATTGTCAGTGATAAAGCGCGCAAATCTGTTGAACTTCTAAATTGTAATTCGGCGTAAGCAGGCACCGCGGCCCGCAAACGATCCAAAACTGCAGCAGGATTGGCTTGGGGCGATAGCCAAATGGCCAAACCCGTGTGGCGCTTGTCATTGGCCAACGATTGGTAGACCGAGGAATCGATCACGATTGAACCGTGCTGCCGGCCATAGTCCCTAAAAACCCCAGCCACAAAAACCGACAATTGACCGTTAGGCAACCCCGCCATCGGCAGGCTGTGCACCTGACCAGGTCGCCAGTCGTAAAGGTCGGTCATGGCTTCAGAAACAAAGACTTCAGGCAAAGGATTTGTTGTTGACCCGAGACTTTGTGCAAACACTTGGCCGGTTATTGGTAAGACATCGGCGGCTTGACCGGGGGGTACGGGCCTGGCAATCAAAGCGACCTCTGGGCGATCCGGTCGAAACAACACCGCTTGTTGCAAGGTGAATGACACGCGCTCGATACCGTCCAAGGTCAGCAGGGTTGTTTGGATATGGGTTTCGGCTTCGCTGGCGTTCTTATTGGCCTTGTCCAAACTGGCGTACAAATCGGCTGGTAGCACTTGATCGAGCCAGAGAGTGACCGAGTCGCGAAAGCTCGAAACCATGACAACCATGGCAACCGTGAGTGCCAGTGCAGCGATCACGCCTGCAATCAGGCCGGCTGCGCTCGCAGGGGCTTGGGCCAGGCGCCAAATGGCTAACGTTAACGACGAATGTCGGGATTTGTTGCGCAGTAGGTATCGAGCGCACAAAGAGAAGCTTTGGTTGACCAGCGACGGCGTGATGGCTAGGCCAGCAAACAAGAGAAAGGCAATCGATAAGTAGGCGGCAATGGGCAAACCACCGATGGCGGGCATGAAGGCCAAGGCCAGACTGATCAGGCCTAAGCCAATCGCCACGCGATAATGCAACACGGGTTTGAGCAGGCGCTCGGCGGCTCCCGCTCGCAATTGTTTGACGGGTGATTCGTGGGTGGCGGCGCGAGCCGGGAAATAGCCCGCCAAAACCCCCACAGCCAAGGACAGCATCCAAAACCCCACCAAGGCAACGGGGTCGATATCAAGCGGTGGCACCGCGGTAGAAAAGTAGCCACCGCCGAGGTCACCACCGGCCACACGCAACAGTAATGCAGCCAAGCCCAACCCAATGCCCAAACCCAGTAGGCCACCCAAGGCCGTCACCATCAAGGCTTGTGTGAGAACCAGGGCAAATAACCATTGGCGTTTGGCGCCAAGCACACTTAAAAGTGCCAATTGTGATTGTTGGCGCAAAACCGAGAAGCTGATGGTGGTGAAGACCAGAAAGGCGCCGGTGAACAAAGCCACCAATGCCAGCACACTCAAGTTCACGCGATAAGCCCGCGACAGGTTAGACATGCGTCGATCGCGGTCGTCGGCGGTGACAAGCGTCAGGCCAAGGTTCAGTGCGCCAACAGCACGTGCAATCGCATCAAAGCTTTGTCCTGGCTCGGGCACGATGTCCAAGCGACTGAGTTGGCCCAAGCCGTTGAGTCGCCACTGGGCCAAGCCCAGGTCCATGACCGCGAGGCTTTGACCAGCGGCGCCTGGCACTAGGCCAGCAATGATGAAGGTCTCTTCTCGGTCGCCGATGGGCAGCGTGAGCGGGTCGCCAATGACCAAGTCAAGGGACTGAAGGGCGGCGGCCGACAGAAATATTGAGTCGCCACCAAAGAGCGTCATGCCTTGCCCAGAGGCCGCTGAGGGCATCAGGGCGGGTGTGACTTGTGCGGCACGAAACACATCGATGCCTAGGACTGTGATTAGGCGGGTGTCTCGTTTGAGGACGGGGCTCGTGGCTTTTATGCCAAGCGCTTGTTGGCGCGCCACGATTTCGTCGAAGACCGAATCGGGCAAGTCACCGGACACGGATACCAATTGTGCCGATGCTTGACCGTTCACCAGATCAAGTGCGCGTCCGAATTCACCGAGTGCGGAACGGTTAACCGTGTGAATGGCCACAGCCAAGGCAATGCCCAAGGCAACCATGAAGCCGGCGACCAGCCAACGACCCGGTTGGGCCCGAAAGGCTGAAGACAAGAGCCAGTAAAACAGCATCAGCCTGTCAACACAAAACGGCGATCAAGCCGCAGTGCGGCTTCAGTCGCATGCGTGACCATGACCAAGGCGGCGCCCTGATCTCGACAAGTCTGGCACAGCAGGTCAAGGGCCTGCGAGGCGGTTTCAGGGTCGAGGTTGCCGGTCGGTTCATCAGCCAGCACGACTTCAGGTTGGTGAACGAGTGCACGTGCCAAAGCAACCCGTTGCTGTTCGCCGCCAGAAAGCACAGCAGGAAACGCCTGCAGCACCCCAGCGAGGCCCAAGGCGGTTAGTAAAGCCACGGCACGGGATTTTGCTTCAGACAAAGAAAGCCCCGCCAACAAGCAAGGCACCATGACGTTTTGAAGGGCGTTTAAGTGCGGCATGAGATGAAAGGCTTGAAACACAAAACCAAAGGAATCACGCCTTAGCGCCAGCCGCGCATTTTCATTCATGGTTTTCAAGTCTTGGCCTTTGAAGAGCATTCGCCCTTCGTCTGGCTGCTCCAAACCCGCCAATAGGTTTAGTAGGGTGGATTTACCAACACCAGAGGCGCCCTGTAAGGCCAGTTGCTCGCCGGGGCCCACTGACAAATCAAGGCCGCGAAACAGCCAACGTTCGGGTGAAACGCGCCGGGAAAGGCCTTCGGTTTGAAGTAGGGTCATGTTCAGACTCAAGCGGTTGTGGTGTCATATCTGCGGTGTCCTAGCTGTGGTGCCCCAGATGCGGTACCCCAGTTTTTGTTCTGGTCCTCAAGTGATAGGCCGATGGCACAAAATGTACCACCAAGGCCGCTGGCAAACCGCTAGAGGCGTGTGGGTGACTAGGGTTGTGCGTGGTCAGCGTCCAAAACGGATTGACACGCCTTTTCTATGGCGTCAAACACATGCTCAGGGACGGTGAGGCGGAATTGCTCGCGCTCCTGAGAGCGTCAATCGGTTCATCATTAGGGTTTGCATTAGTCGCGACAGTCTTTGACATCTCTATAATCTTCGAAGAAAGATTTTTTCCAAAAAAACACATCTAACTGGAGATTTCGAATGAATCGTCGTTCCTTTATTCGCAAAGCGAGCGTGGCAGGTGCTGGCGTTGCCGGATTGGCCACGTTGTCTACGCCCGCTCTTTCACAGAACAAAATCACTTGGCGCATGGTTACCACTTGGCCCAAGAACTTTCCAGGCCTCGGTGTCGGTGCGCAGCGCTTGGCCGATCGCATCACCGCCGCCTCTGGCGGGCGCTTGACTATCCAAGTCTATTCCGCGGGTGAATTGGTGCCACCGCTGCAGTCGATTGACGCCGTGATTGATGGGGGCGCTGAAATGTCTCACGGCGCTGCTTACTATTGGCAAAACAAGAGTCCTGCCTTGGCTTTTTTTACTGGCGTGCCTTTTGGCATGACCAGCCGTGAGTTGTCGGCATGGATGCGGTACTTGGGCGGCCAACAAGTCTGGGATGAGGTTTATGACCAATTCGGACTGCAGGGCTTTTTGTCTGGTGACACTGGAACCCAAGCGGGTGGCTGGTTTCAGAAAGAACTCACTGGCGTCGAGGATCTCAAGGGTTTGCGCTTTCGCACCCCCGGCTTAGGTGGCAAAGTGTGGTCTAAACTTGGCGTGGCAGTTACCAACATGGCTGCTGGTGAAATTTTCCAGGCGTTGCAATCAGGTGCTTTAGATGCGGCTGAATTTGTGGGGCCCTACAACGACCTTGCACTTGGTTTTTACAAAGTTCGTAAGATTTACTACACCACAAGCTTTAACGAACCTGGCTTAGCAACCGAGTGCGTGGTAAATAAGAAAAAATACCAAGAACTGCCTAAGGATTTGCAAGCATTGGTCCGCGATGTCTGCCAAGCGGAGTACGACCAAGTGGCGTCGGACTTTGCGGCCAATGATCCCCGTGCACTCGAGGTCTTGGTCACGCAGCATGGCGTGAAAGCTATTCCTCAATTTCCTGCCAGCATCCTAAGTGCGGCTGGCAAAGCAGCGGCTGAAATCCTAACGGAGATCGGGGACAAAGGCGACGCCATGACAAAGAAGACGTTGGACAGTTACAAGAAAGCATTGAATACCGTCAAGCTCAAGACCGACAGCACGGATGTTCAATTTGTTGATGCTCGTACTAAGTACTTCAAACTTTAATCCGTTACTTTGAGAAACCCGGTCAGCGTGAACTGACCGGGTTTTTTTACGTGTTTTTAATCCAATCAGTAAAGCGCTTTTGGTAGCCAAGTCACCAGCTCAGGAAATATAAAGAGCAACGCAATGGCAATAATCTGTAGGATGACAAAAGGAATCGCGCCTTTGTAGATTTCTCCCGTGGTCACTGATGGCGGTGCAACGCCGCGCAAATAAAACAGCGCGAAGCCAAAAGGTGGTGATAGAAAGCTGGTCTGCAGGTTCACACCGACCATGACCCCTAGCCATATCGGATCGAGCCCGAGCATCAACAAAATAGGGGCGGTGATGGGGATAACGATAAAAATAATTTCAAAAGTATCGATAATAAAGCCCAGCACAAACATAATTAGCATGACCACGATCATGGCGCCAATCGCGCCACCGGGCAGATTGGCGAGAAACTCATGCACCAAATTGTCACCGCCCATCGTGCGAAACACGATCGAAAAAACCGACGCACCGAAAATGATAATAAAAATCATCGATGTGATGGTGGCTGTTGACACCACAGTCTGTTTGAGCGTTGTCCAAGACAGCCGGAAACGTAAGGCTGCAAGCACCATAGCGCCTACCGCACCCACAGATGCGGCTTCAGTGGGTGTGGCAATGCCGCCCAAAATTGAACCTAGCACCGTCACGATGAGAATCAGTGGTGGCACCATCGCGGTGATTACCTCACGCCAAATCGATTTGCGTTCTTGCGCGTTAAAGGGGGTCGCAGGACAGCTCTCAGGCGAAGTGATGGCTTTGAAGATCATCCACAACAGGTACAGGCCAACCAAAAGAAGACCAGGCAAAAAGGCACCAGCAAACAAGTCCCCCACCGATACGGGGTCTGGCGCAAAGTTGCCTTTGGCCATCTGCACCTGAGCGTTAATGCCAGCAAGCATCTCAGCCATAAAAATCAGCACAGTCGAAGGCGGTATGATTTGCCCGAGGGTGCCCGATGCGCAAATGACCCCTGTGGCGAGCTTTGGGTCATAGCCGGCACGTAGCATCGCTGGCAATGAAATCAAGCCTATGGTCACAACTGTTGCCCCAACCACGCCGGTCGAGGCAGCCAACAGCGCGCCCACGATGATCACAGAGATGCCCAAGCCGCCGCGCAGGGTGCCGAACATTTTGCTCATTGTTAGTAGCAATTGCTCAGCGATACCCGATCGCTCAAGCATGACGCCCATAAAAATAAACAGAGGCACAGCCACAAGGACCTCATTGGTCATAAAACCAATGTAACGACCGGCGAGGGATGAGAAGTTGGTTAAATCAAAGACACCAAATTGATGGCCAACAAGCGCAAAAATCAAAGAAGTGCCTGCAAGGGTGAACGCAACCGGAAAGCCAAGCATCAGCATCCCGATCACCCCAAAAAACATCAAACCCGCGAGAATTTCTCCGATCAGGACGGGATCCATGGCCTATTCCTTGACCGTTAAGGGCGTCTGAGTTTTGTAAGAGAAATCAGTTGGTATCAACTCGTCGCGATGAGCCAGTGTCAGTATTGAGCGAATTAACATGGCTAAGCCTTGCAATCCGATAAGTAAAGTAAAGATGATGATGAAACTCTTCAAAATAAAAAGTCCAGGCATGCCACCCACGTTGGCTGAGGATTCAAACAGCCCCCAAGAGCGCTGTACAAACGGCAGCCCATAGACAAAGATCACAACCATAAATGGCAAAAGAAAGACAAGCACACCGATGAGATCAGCAATGGCTTTGAATCGTTTGCTTGCAGGGCGGTAGAAGATATCGACGCGAACGTGGTCGTCACGAAGAAGCGCAAATGCCGCAACGGCAGTAAACATGGCGCCATTTAACCAAACGTACAAGTCTTGAGCCCAAAGACGGGTATTGGCAAAAACGTAGCGTTCTACCACCACCGAAAAGCAAACAAGGACGATGCCCAATGAAAGCCAAGAGAAAAGGTTGCCGATGGTTCTGTTGATGCCATTGATCAGCCTCATCAGGGCTGCGAGCGTTACGTACATGAAACGTCTCCGAGGCGGTTATTTCTTTTTGCAAGAACCACTGCTCATTAATCCTAAGGAACGGATGGTGTCAAATAAACAAGACCTTTTATTGTAAAGCACACCTAAGGTTCAAATCAGACCTTCGTGCGATCGATTTGCTGGAATTCATTCGCAGTGCTGAGCGCTTGATCAGAAAATTAAGGCTGAGGTAGCACTTGCCAAAGCGTCGAACAGATGATGAAACAGGGCATGTTGGTGTTTGCATGCATCCCGAATTTTTTCCCGAAAAGATAGGTAGTGATGTTTAGATGTATAAGGATATTGTTGAAAAGTACGGCTCAAAAATGGACAAATACTTTACTGACAACACAAAAAGGGGGGGGGAACAAGCATGACCTGGAAAAATGACAGATTGATTTCGTTTTCTAGCAGGCGCAAGGCGTTTTTGACCGGTCAGTCCAACCCTCGAGACCTGCTTGAAGAGTGTCTGGCAAATATTGCAGCGTTTGAACCGGCAGTACAGGCTTTTGTCGTGATGGATATTGAGGCGGCAAGGCGCTCGGCAGATGCCTCGACAAAGCGCTATCTTGCGGGGCAACCCCTGTCGTTGATGGATGGTTGCCCCATGGGCATTAAAGATATCATTGCCACTTGTGATTTTCCCACCCAAATGGGTTCACCGGCTTACGAAGGCCATCAAACGTTGCACGATGCCGCGTGTGTGCATGCGCTTAGAAGTGGTGGGGCGGTCATTGTTGGAAAAACAGTCACGACAGAGTTTGCCATTGGCTCGTCAAGGCAGACCACGAATCCTTTTGATGTGACGCGAACGCCGGGGGGATCATCAAGCGGGTCAGCAGCGGCTGTGGGTGCGGGCATGCTTCCTGTGGCGCTGGCAACACAAACACAAGCATCAACCTTACGTCCCGCCTCTTATTGTGGGGCCTATGGATTCAAGCCGTCTTTTGGGGTATTTCGTATTGAGGGTGTGCATATCATGTCCCCCACGTGTGACCATGTCGGTGTGATTGGTGCCTCAGTCGATGATGTTTGGGAGACAGCCTCCAGAATGGCGCTCTCGGTTGGTGGCTCAGGTCGTGCCTTCATGCAAGGAGCGGGTGAGCCACTCATCCCCGCAAAGCCGGCGACTGCGATACGTCTTTACACCTCTGGGTGGCAAGAGATGCAAGCCCCGGCGCAACAAGCCTTCGACGACAGCATGGTTCGGTTATCCCAAGCGGGCATCCGCATTCTTGACCGTCACACAGACGAAGCCATTGAAAAACTTGAAAAAACACTTGAGTCTTGCCTAAGTTGTGCCCTGGAAATTGTGGCCTACGAGATGCAGTGGCCGTTTAGGGATTACGTTGAGCGCTATGGCGACAAAATTGGTCCGCGTATTCACGAAATAATGGGTTTAGCCCAGGGGATGTCCCGAACGCACTATGAAGGCTTGCTGGAGATGAGACGAGACCTACAGCGACAAATTAGCCACGTGGCAAAGGCATTAGACGCTGAGGGTTTCCTCCTACCCGCGTCTTCTGGGCCAGCGCCAGTCGGCTTGGCACACACGGGCAGCCGCACATTTCCTTGTTTTGCGACCTTGATGGGATTGCCTGCCGTTTCTTTGCCAAAATTAAGCGTTGACGGTTTGCCTTTTGGGATTCAGATGTTTCACCTAGAGGGGCGAGATCGCGATCTCTGCGCACACGCACAGTGGATTGATGAAAACCTGAGCCAGTAGTGTTGGCAACTGATAGCTGCTCGTTAAAGGGAGCTCGGTGCTCCCTTTTTTATTGATGAATCAACAAGCGCCATCACTCAATCGCGCCCGGCAGGAGCCTATGTTTTTTAAACGGCGGAGGGTTGAAACTTGATATTTACATGGCAAAATGGTTTTACCCCCTAAACAGCCCAAAGAAAATCATGACAAAAGCTTATTGGATCAGTGCCTACCAGTCGATCAACGACAACGATGCCCTTGCTGCCTATGCCGAGCTCGCGGGGCCTTCGCTGAGTGCCGCCGGCGGCAAGTTTTTGGCGCGTGGCATGCCCGCTGCTGTTAAAGAAAACGGGTTGAAGATGCGAACAGTGTTAATTGAGTTTGAAAGCCTTGATGCTGCCTTGGCAGCCTATGACAGCCCGGGATACAAAGAAGCACTCGCAAAGCTCGGTTCTAACGCGGTTGTCCGTGAGATACGGATCATTGAGGGTATTTGATCAACTCGAAAAATCGTACAGTCTGGCAGGATTGTGGACCAAAACCCTTTGCGCTAGTGGCGGTTCGAACCAATCGAAAACATTGCGAGACAAGCGGTGCGTGTCAATTTTGCGATAGGCCTTGATTGTCGGATGGTGCTCAGCCTGACCGGCATGTTTCGGGGTGTGCGGCCAGTCACTGCCCCAGACCAAGTTCTCTGGATTGATGATCGCCAATCGACGGGCAAGATCAGCCAAATTGGGATCAAAGGCATCATCAGTGACTCGATAGTTACCAGATAATTTGATGTAGGTGTTGCCTGAACCCAGTAGCCGAAGAACGGCTAGGCTAGATTCATCATCGCACCCACTGACTGAAAGCCCAGCAAAATGATCCAGTACCACTTTGACAGGCGCGGTTTCGATGTCTGTGGCCAGCGCTTGAACCATTTGGCGGTCAACAAAGAGCTGGACATGCCAAGCATGGTGCTCGCACAAACGGATTGCGCTTTGAAGGGCTTCGCGGGCTTGGGTAAGGCTCGCGCCTGCATTGCTTTGCAGGTTCACCCTTAAACCCCTGACGCCCGCCCGATGTAAATCATCCAACTCACTGGCAGATGTCGTGTCGGGCAGCACGGCCACAGCCCGGCCTTGCAAACCTTGCGATGCCAGATGCTCAAGCGCGTCAAGCGAGCAGCGGTTGTCTAGACCGAGTACGCTGGGTTGCACCACCACCGCTCGATCAACACCTGATCGACGCATCATGGCCACCAAGTCAGTTGCTGTCGCGTGCATCGGCGTGTAGCTGCGCATTGGCACAAGTGGGTACTGATCGTGCGGCCCAATGACATGGACGTGGCAATCACACACACCACGTAGAACTGAGGGTTGACTAATGGTGTTCATTATTAAATTATCTCATATAAGCGATGGTGTTTCACCAACCATAGAATCGTGGCCAAGTGGGTCCTAACGCGGGGGAACCTTCATCGGTTGACTCGACGACTTGATAGGCAGGAAATTGAG
>CALBEY010000030.1 GCA_937888805.1 uncultured Burkholderiaceae bacterium | reverse complement strand
AAGTTACGAGTGATCGGCGTAACAGCACTTATTTGTGTTGTTGGCGCCGGTTGAAGAAGCAGGAACCCATCGAAGTGACTCGTGCATCATCGCGAAGTGCCGTAGGAATCCTCGTCCTTTAGGCGGGAGGATGTCAAGCCTTGCGTTAGACCTTAAAGCGTTTCAGATGTTGTGTGAAAAGACCATGGTGGTTTAAGAGCATGGTCATTGACTTCCGAGGAGTGCGCATTTGACGCTTCTGTTGAGTTGCCATTGCGAGTGCGAGGGAGCTGCTCGGATCAGCCGACCAGCGGTGCCTTAAACGCCCTAGACTATCTGTTCTGTCCACGAAATGCCCAGCCTGTGAAACGCTTCTCGATGATTGCTGTGAAGGCATATAGAACAATGCCTAAAAACGCTAATACCAATAAACCTGCAAACACGATGGGGACTTGGAAATTGGCTTGCGCATCAAGCATCAACTTGCCAAGTCCTTTGTTAGCGCCAACTGTTTCAGAGACCACCGCGCCGACAAATGCCAATGTGATGGCTATCTTAAGTGATCCAAAAAAGTAGGGTAAAGAGCGGGGTATACCCACTTTTTTCATGATGTCCAGTTTGGATGCACCAAGCGCACGCATGACATCTTCAAGCTCGGGTTCGGTGGTGGCTAGACCCGTGGCAACGTTAACCACGATAGGAAAGAATGAGATTAAAAAGGCCGTGATGATGGCAGGCACCTCGCCCAAGCCAAACCATAGAATCAATACGGGTACGACCGCAACCTTGGGTATGGAGTTAAACCCAACCAGCAAAGGATAAATTCCCGCATAAATTGCGCGGTGCCATCCAACGGCGATGCCCAGTAAAAGCCCCCCGACTGTGGCCAACGCAAATCCAGCAAGGGTGGTCCAAAGCGTCACCCAGGAGTTCTCGGTGATCGGCTCGCGATATTGCCAGAGCGCACCAAAAATCACTGAGGGCGACGGCAAAATAGTCAACGGAATTGAAAACAGCTCGCAAGCCAATTCCCAAATAAGAAAGAGTCCGACTGTGAATGCGCCAGGTGACACGACTCGGATCAGGAAATCTTCACGGGTCATCAGTGCTGTCCTCCGATCAGACTGCGTAATTCGTGCACGATATTTTGAAAGGTTGGTGTATAGGTGACTTCGAGCGCACGCGGACGCGGTAGCGTCACCTCGCACTTTTTTAAAATTCGACCCGGTCGGTTGGACATGACGTAAACCGTGTCAGCTAAGAAGACTGCCTCCCTAAGGTCGTGTGTTACCAGCATTACGGTCACGCCTCTGGCTGCATGTATGTCACGCAAGGCACACCACAATTCCTCTCTTGTAAATGCATCGAGTGCGCCAAACGGCTCATCGAGCATCAGAATTTCAGGTTCATGAATCAGCGCTCTGCATATCGATGCCCTCTGTTGCATTCCGCCAGACAGTTGCCACGGGAATTTCTCTGTGAAGCCGGTTAGTCCGACAGACTGCAGCAGTTCCTCAGCTTTCTTTTTGTACTCAGCCCGATGCCGGCCGATGCGCTGGCGGTATGGGGGCACGATTTCCAGTGGTAGCAGAACATTGTCCACGCAGCTTCGCCAAGGCAACAGGTTGCTGTTCTGAAACGCCATACCAACCGATTTCAATGGCTTATCGACAGGCTGATTATCAACGGTCAATTGACCTGCGGATGTTGGGTGCAGGCCGCTGATGAGCTTCATGAGAGAGCTCTTCCCGCATCCTGAAGGACCGACTACGGCGATGAACTCGCCGCGCTTAATGTCTAGGCTAACGTCCTCAATAGCCGGCACGGCCGCAGCGCCTCGCCCATAGGACATGGAAACCCCATTAAGTACCACCAGGGGTGGCATGGGCTGCGGGCTAGCCGGCGTCATTTGACTTGTCGCTCTTCAATGGGCGGCAGGAATTGCGCAGTGAAAATTTCTTCAGCGGTTGGTTTGTTCGTGAAATTGAATGTCAAACCGATCTGATCAATTGAATCTGACAGACGCTTCATGTCAATTGCGCCCAAGCCATTTTTCTCGACAGCTGGGGTGACGTAATTGTCGCGCAATGCCATCTTTAGCCTTGCTAACTCATTGTCGCGGTTGGCGATTTTGTTGACTTTCATGAGGGCATCGATAGCCGTTTCAGGTGAGCGCAGCGTCTCTTGGATGCCTTTGATCGTGGCCCGCAAAAAGCCTTGTACGGCTTTTGGGTTTTTCTGCGCAAACTCAGGATTTACGATGATCGCATTGCCGTAAAGATTCACACCATAATCTCCCATTAGCATGACCACAATATCTTCATCGCTCACGCCATTGGCTTTCAATGAAAAATAGGACGAAAATGAGAAGCCGGTGATGGCATCCACTTTGCCTTGCACGAGCATCGGTTCGCGCACTGGAAACCCGACGTTTTCGATCCTGACTTTGGTGGCATCAATGTCATTGGCTTTGACGAAAATAGGCCATTGAGCGTAAGCACCGTCAGGTGCTGGTGCACCTAGGGTTTTACCCTCCAGGTCTTTTGGCGTGGAGATACCTGATTTTTTGAGGGTGGTAATCGCGAAGGCCGGCATGTCATAAACCATCATGATTGCCTGCACCGAGGTATTGGCTTTGACATCTCGGTACTTGGCCAGAGAATTGATGTCGGCAAACCCGAGTTGGTAAGTCCCAGAGGCAACTCGATTGATGCCTTCAACGGATCCTGATCCTGGGTCGATGGTGACGTCTAGTCCTTCGGCTTTGTAGTAACCCCGATCCAATGCAACAAAGTAGGGCGTCGCAGGTCCTTCAAAGCGCCAATCTAGTGCAAACCTGATGGCCGTCTGCGCCAGAGCGCTCCCGGTTATGAACATTGAGGCAATGAGTGTTGCTACGAGTCGCATGGAAGTCTCCCAGGTAAGTGCGCTGTGTAACGTCACCAAGGGTTAATGAACAATATCTGCTCCGCACTACTTGGTGACTGCATCAAAAAGAAGCTCGGTTTGTGATTAGGTTCAAAAACAAAATATATTTACCCATCACAAATAGTGTAAGTTAAATAAGCAACGAATAAACTAAGCAAAAAGTATGCCAGTTAAGTCTTTGATGCCGCGTTTGCGGTCAGTCTGGGCTGGACTCGTCCCTTACTTTTCTGGTAGCAAGCAAGGTGTCGGTTTTTGTTTTGCTTTGTCAAACAGCGTATCAACTGCCTCGGTAAGTTGAGTAACTCCAGGGAGAACACAACAGCGGGACGTGGTAGTTGCTCGTGCCGATTGCCAACCCGAATTCCAACGAAACATCCTCCAAAAAAGGCGGATCTGGCAAAGCGACTCCGCGTTTTCTAAAGTAGTCGGCTACCCCGAAGATCAGTCGGTAGCGGCCTATGGTGATATTTTCACTCTCAAGCAATGGCGTATCGGTTCGCCCGTCCATATTGGTGACAGTAGATGTCAGCAAGATCCACTGTTTATTCTGAAAGCGTTCAAGTGTGACGGCCATGCCCTGAGCAGGTTGCCCGCTGTGGGTATCGAGCACATGGGTGCTAAGTTTTGCCATGAACTATCTCCATTGAGGCAAGGGATAATGCCAATTCATCACAAAATTTGTCAAAAGCTGCCACGGCCATTGCCATGTCCTCGCATGTGGTTGACTCAAGCGGGTTGTGACTGATTCCCTGGCTCTCCCCTCGTACAAACAGCATGGCTTGGGGCATACACTTGTGCATGTTCATGGCCTCATGATCAGCGCCACTTGGCAGATGCCATAAGGGTAAACCGAGAGCAGTTAATGCGGTTGCCCACAAACGCTGCAGCGTCTGGTCACAAGAAACAGCTGACGTCTGCGAGACTTCGCAAAGCGAATACGCAATACCGCGCCGTTGGCAGATTTGACCTAGCGCTTGCTTGAATTGCGCAGTCAATTCATCTCGCTTGGCATTGTTCGGTGCACGCAAATCAATAGATAGCTGCGAAACGTCAGGAACTGTGTTGAGGTTGTAATCTAGCGCCGAGTAAGGTACTACCGATGCCAGACAGTGTGCAGTCTGGCTGGCCAGGGCCTCTAGTGCAAGGGTGATTTCTGCTGCTGCACAGACTGTGTCTCGGCGCTCGCGCATTGGGGTTGTCCAGGCGTGACTGGCTTGACCGATAAGTCTCAACTGATACCGCATGCTTGCATTAAATGTATTGACGATGCCCAAGGCCAGCCCATTGTGGCTGAGCACAGCGCCTTGTTCAATCGCGATCTGCACGAATCCAAGGTATCGCTTGGGATCACGCGCAAGTGCCTGCACCGAAGCTAAGGAGCCGGGCAATCCTGCTGCTTTTAGCGCGTCTTGCAAGGCAACTCCTTGAGAATCTCGTAATGCTAGCCATTGCGCTTGAAAACAACCTGCCAATGCGCTTGAGCCGAAAAAAGTAGTCCCAAATCGAACACCTTCCTCTGCAGCAAACGCAATCACTTCTATGCCAAACGGCAGGCGTTTGCCGCTTTGAGCCAGTCCCCTAACGACTTCAATGGGTACGGCAATACCCAGACGGCCGTCATATTTACCTGCATTTTTGACGGTATCGTAGTGGCTGCCCGTTAAGAGGTAGGGAGCGTCTTGCTGCTTCGGTGCGTAGCGACCAACCACATTTCCAAGTGCATCGATCGTGGTGCTGTCAAATCCGGCCGCTTCAAATAGCGACACAATATGACGTGCACAAGCACGGTGTGCAGGTGACAGAAAAGTGACTGTTAATTGATCCGGCGCTTCGCTGTGTTGGGCAAGTGTTTCACAATCGTCCCAGACACGTTGCCCGCGTATGGATGGTTCATCAAGCCGTTCCTGAAGACGCAATTGCGCGATGCGGTGAATCTGCAGCAGGCACTCGTGAAACTCGGTCTGTGATGGTGAAGTTAACCGGCGGGTCAACGCATCAATGATCTGCAATCGGGTCAACCCCTTTGTGCGGGGCCCTTTGACTGCCAGGATGAAGGGCCATCCAAACTTTTTGTTGTAAGCATCGTTGAGTTCGTCAAGCGAGCGGTATTCGGCTGGTGAGCAGCGGTCTAAGCCGATGAGGGATTGCTCATTTTGAGAGTCTGGTGCAATAGATGTATCTATCTTAATTTTTCCGATCAAGGCAGGATGCGCACGAATAAGTGCCAATTGCTCATCTTGACTGGCTTGTTGGACCACCTTTTGTAAGGTGTGCTGCAAGGCGGCAACACTGACGAAGGGTCGATACGCCAAAGCCCGCTGAATTATCCAGTCAGAATGTTCATATAAACCGGCCAAGGTCTTGAGCGCCTGACTCAGCGACGCCCTGTTTAGGACCTCAATCGGACTCATTGCGTAGGAGCCCCTGATTTGAACCACACGGCAATGATTGCCCGCTCTTGGTCTGACATCTGTGTCAGATTGCTCATGGGCATGGCTTTTTGCACGACCACCTGCTGGTAGATGGCTGCCGCATGGCGTTTGAGTTCTTCCGTTGAGTCAAGACGCACGTTTTTGAGCTGAACAGCCGCCCCATGACATTGCAGGCAGTGATTTTGCATGACCGCCTGCACGTCAGACAAACGACCACTGACATGAGCACCTGACGTTGAAGGGGCCGTTGGTGCAGCAAGTACGACCATCGAGATGAGGATACCAATGCTCGCCGCGAGGTAGGGCCAAGGATGCGGCTGGCGGCCTAATTTATAAGCATGCCGCTTAACAAAAAACAGTCGAATCAAGGCACCTGCGAGCATGATCAACAGCAGCAGCAACCACTTTTGGCTGTGCTGCGTGATGAATCCGTAGTGATTTGAAAGCATCGCAAACACAACAGGCAGCGTGAAGTATGTATTGTGCACACTGCGCTGCTTGCCGACCAAACCCGGCATGGGATCGAGCGCTTGACCTGCGCTCAAACTGGCTACCATTCGCCTTTGGCCCGGAATGATCCAAAAGAGCACATTGGTGGTCATGACAGTAGCCATCATGGCCCCTGTCACCAGAAACGCAGCTCGGCCCGAGAACGTGTGAACCGTCAACCAAGCAGAGGCGATGACCGCCAACGCAACCCAAGCTGCCACGGCCCGATCTCCTGAGCCAGGTTTGCCTGCATACCGGCAGATCGCTTCATAGACCAGAACGAAGCCCAATAAATAAAGCAGCACTAGCCCAACGGCCTGCGTATTTGACCACGAAGCCACTGCCGGATCTATCAGATAGCTTGATGGATTCCACAGGTAAGATACGGCCAACAACGCGAATCCAGATAGCCAGGTGGCATAGCTTTCCCAGTAAAACCAATGCAGGTGAGCACCGATCGATGGGGGTGCTCCAGCGAATTTGCGGGCGTGATAGAAACCACCACCATGAACAGCCCATAACTCGCCTGCAACCCGATCCGGGTTGTTCCCTTTGGGAGGGGTGAGGCTAGAGTCTAAAAAAACGAAATAAAATGAGGCGCCAATCCAGGCAATCGCAACAATCACGTGAAGCCATCGCAATAGCAGGTTGGCCCAATCCAATAGGTAGGTGTCCATAGGCGAGTCGCTTGTGGTCAACGGATGGGCTAAACCTGCTCACCACTGCGGGCGCTGTAAGCAGTCAACTTCGTCGCGACTTAACGCTGCCTAAAGGCGACGCTTGCCTCGCTGCGACTTAAATATAAGTCTACGACAGTTAATCCAAAAAGTGGCAAGTTTTTAAAGCCTGCCGTTTGGCTAGAGTCTCTTAGCAGGAGATTGTCGATTCAATAACCAACGGCAGTGAAACGCAGACCTGCCAGTTGATGGTGATTTGGCGATTGGCGTGTTGGCGCCGGTTGGATAATCTGAGGTTGATCGGAAAGTCTAAACAGCTTTCGGCCG
>CALBEY010000029.1 GCA_937888805.1 uncultured Burkholderiaceae bacterium | reverse complement strand
TATTTTGGTGGGCGGTACAAGGTTCGAACTTGTGACCCCTGCCGTGTGAAGGCAGTGCTCTACCACTGAGCTAACCGCCCTGATGACTGGCATCAGGATTGGCGTTTTCAGCCAAGGATTGGAGTATACACCGAGTGGTAGATGATGAACCAAGGCTAGGTGGGCGCCAAGCCCACCTCATTGTTGGGCGATTACTTCTTTTTTATGAAATCCCTACAGTTGACAGTTTGATGGCTCTCACCTGCTTCTAAATAACAAAGCTCTAGTTTTCCTGCTTCAACAGAACCAATGAACAAACCATCTTCATCGACCATCAACAAGTCACCATTTCCACGAAAAGCACCCACGGCTGACTCGCAACTTTTTTCGCTACACCACTTAGCATGAAACGCACGCCCTTTCTGATCTGTCACTTCTAATCGCCACCTCATGTGAGACTGGTCGTACTCTCTAGATTTTTCATCCTTGGATGTATAGTGACCCGAATCCGTTGAGCCAATGCGGGCGCCAGCTCCAACACCCTCTTGAACCCAGACACCCACCATATTGGGCTGAGCATTGGCTAGTGGCATAACAGCCGTGGTCAACACTAATAATGCAACTTGAAGGACACCTTTCACTGTATTTCTCCGTATGAGTATGTTCTCCACGAGGAAGAAGCAACCTGACAGTAAACCAATAACGTAATCTGAGCTTGCTTTAATTTTTTCTCATGCGTCGCCATGCGCCTCACCAGTTTTGAGCCGACTGACAACCACTCAGTTTATTGAAATATGTTGCTCACGCTTAAAAGCGGGGGGTTCCTGCTTGAACCAGGCAGTCACTGGTTTAGAATCAAAGGGATTGTTCTGGTTCCAGATTGTGTCACCCAACGTTTTCTACAGGCCATCTTGTCATGTCAGACGCTTATTTTTTTGAATCAAACGACTCGCCTTTGCTCATTTCCATTCCCCACATGGGACTAGACGTACCACCCGATCTCTTGGCAAAAATGACACCTGTGGGGCTAGAACTCGCTGACACCGATTGGCATCTGGATCAATTCTATGACTTTGGGCGATCACTGAATGCCAATTTCTTGATGGCTCGCTACTCGCGCTACGTGGTTGACTTGAATCGCCCCCCGAACGACGAAACACTCTACCCAGGCCAAACCAAAACAGGTTTGTTTCCGCAGCTGACATTTCGCGGCGAAAACATTTACGACACCGTCAAAGAACTCGATGACACTGAGCGTACCGATCGCTTAATCCGCTACTGGCAGCCCTACCACGATAAGCTGGCTGCTGAAATCGAGCGCATCCGAGCGCGCCACGGCAAAGTTTTGGTGTGGGAAGCGCACTCGATCTCGTCCGTATTACCCCGCTTATTTCCAGGACGATTGTCTGACTTAAACATTGGCACCAATGGTGGTCTTAGCGCAGCCCCTGAAATCTTGCAAGCCATTGAAACCAGCTTGACCGACTGTCCATTGACCTGGGTTGTGAACGATCGATTCAAGGGCGGTTACATCACCCGCCAGTATGGAGACCCCGCTCGAGGCATACACACCGTACAGCTTGAAATGTGCCACTCAACCTATATGAACGAAGACCATCCGTTTGACTATCGCGCAGATCTCGCCAGTCAATCAAAACCCGTCGTGCAAGGCATGGTGACAGCGGCGCTCAATGCCTTGGAAAAATGCTGATCAAACGCCTGTGACTATCATTAAACGCGATGCTGTCGACGCCGTTGCCTGGAAAAACGGCGGTGGCCTCACGCAAGCATTATTAGCATGGCCCTCACCAAACGACTGGCAACTGCGCCTGTCTGTGGCCACCATCACGAAAGATGGCGCATTTTCTGAGTTTCCTGGTGTCACCCGCTGGTTCACCGTGCTTGGCGGCGCCGGCGTTGCCCTTGCATTGCCCAACCAGACCCTGACGGCTGACCCTGAGTCTGAGCCCGTGATGTTTAACGGCACTGACGCTTGTCATGCCCATCTTTTAGACCAACCCGTGAGCGCCTTTAACGTTATGGCCACGCCAGCGCTTAAAACAACCGTGGGGCGCTTTAAAGCTCAAACCCAGCCAATTCGTGCGGCGGCTGGCTTGATTGCGGTATTTGGCCTAACCCCCAGTAAAAACCTGATTGGCACAACGCAGATTGCCTTGCAACCTCACGAACTCTTTTGGTGTGTGGTGCCAACAGCGACAGATATCAGTGGCCTAGACGGTCAATCGATATGGGTTAACGCCACGCCATTAGTGCCCGTGGCTAAGTGATTAACAAAAGGACACTGATTCAACATGAATTTTTTTGCGCAAGCGGCCTGGATCAACGGTCAATGGTCACACGATGTTCGACTAACCGTCGATCAAAACGGCCTCTGGAGCGCCATTGCAACAGACCAGGCCTGCCAGCCCGATGATGCTCGCGTCGGTGTGATCCTGCCTGGTTTGACCAATGCCCACAGCCACGCGTTTCAACGGGCCATGGCTGGGTTGTCAGAGCAAGGCTCTGCAGCAGGCGATAACTTCTGGCGCTGGCGACAAGCCATGTATCAAGTGGCCCTGAATATTTCCCCAGCCCAGCTCGAAACGGTTGCCACGTGGCTCTACGCCGAGCTGCTAAGCCAGGGCTACACCCATCTTTGCGAATTTCATTACATCCACTGCGACCCCAAAGGGAATCCTTATGCCGATGGTGCCGAGATGTCTTGGGCGTTGGTGCGTGCGGCGCAACACGTGGGTATTGGCCTGACACTGTTACCCACGCTCTATCAGCATCGCGGTTTTGATCGACAAGGATTGCAAACCGATCAGCGCCGCTTTGCCAGTACGCCCGAAAGCATCCTGGCCATCCGCGACCAAATTCAACACCACGCCATTCAAGAAAAAAAACCTCACCTCCTAAACGCAGGCGTTGCCATCCATTCACTGCGCGCCGTGGCTCAAACCGAGCTCGAAGCGTTGGTCCAGGCCTCTGGTCAGCACCCGATCCATATTCACGTGTCGGAACAACAAAAGGAAGTTGACGATTGTTTGGCGCATACTGGCCTGCGACCCATCGAATGGCTTTGCGAACACATCGGCCTAGATCACCGCTGGAACTTGGTTCACGCCACCCACACGACACCGACTGAACTCACACAGGTGGCTCAGGCCCAAGCCGCCGTGGTCATCTGCCCCATCACAGAGGCCAACCTCGGTGATGGGATTTTTGATCTGACCACTGCCATCGACACATCGCTTAATTGCAGCATTGGAACCGACAGTCACACCAATCGAGACTGGAGTGCCGAGTTGCGATCGCTTGAATACAGCCTGCGCTTGACCCGACAAGTTCGTAATGTCGCCTCGCGAGAAGCAACAGGATTTCGGCCAACTGGCCAAGCGCTCTTTGAAATGGCTTTACGCGGTTCAAGTGCCGCAGCCGGTCTTCCCTTAGCGGGAATCAAGGTCGGAGAACGCGCAGACTTTTTTGAGCTCGACACCCAAGCCAATCCACTAGCCGGACTAACCGAAGAGAGTTTTATCGATGCGCTGATTTTTTCCACGCCTTCGAACAAACCAAAGCACGTGTATGTGGCTGGCGAACTCAAAACCGCTGACATGCCTCGTTTGACCGCACTAGCGGTCAAAACAATGCATGGACTTTGGCAAAGCAGCTAGAGAAAGGTTGCTGCCTAGGCCAGTTGCAGAGTCGAGCGGCCCTCACGCCAGTGCCAATAAAGAATCAATAAGATCGCTGGCACTGAAATCATGGTCACGATCGGGTTGCCAAACACCAACGAGACACTCAATAGATTGAGTGCGATGAAAGCAGCCCAACCAATCTGCTTACCAAAATAGCCCGCATAGGCCACGCTCAATCCAATCAGCGCCACCAGCGTTGAAATCATCGCGTGTAAAAAGTCAGGCCAATTAAAGTTGATCAAGAGCAGCACTGGCGAGTACACAAAGGCGAAAGGCATCACCGCTTTACCCATCGACAATCGAAACGCTGTCATGCCTGTACGCATGGGTTCAGATCGGGCAATCCCAGCCGCAGCAAACGCCGCCAGAGCCACTGGTGGTGTGACGTCAGCCAGCACCCCAAAATAAAACACAAACATGTGCGTGGCCAACTGTGGCACATCGAGTTGTGCCAATGTTGGGGCAACGATTGACGCCAAAATGATGTAGGTTGGGGTGGTTGGCACACCGGCACCCATGATGATGCACGCAATAGCTGTGAACAAGAGGCCAAAGAAAATGGTCATTTGACTTAACTCAATCCAGTTCCACACATCCACCGTCTTAACCATCAAAGCCACTGTTTCAGACACATCCAAGATAAAAGAAGAGAACTTAAAACCCATACCCGTTAATGTCAAAATGCCCAACACAAACCCCACACAAGCGCAGGCCGCACCGATACCCAAGGCTGACTTGGCACCCATCTCCATGCCCACGAGCAACGCTCGGGGACCGATGGCCATACCAGCCATGTTGCGGCCGTACTTACCCATAAGCTTTGGAATCCATGAGCAAACCACACACAAGATAATCCCCCAGAAAGCCGCTAAAAAAGGCGTGTATTGCATCAGCAGCAGTGTCACCATGACGATCAGCGGAATGAACAAATGCCAAGAGCTCGCCAGCACTTTCCAAGCGCTCGGGATTTCAGCGGTGTCCATGCCCACAAGCTTAAGCCGCTTGGATTCTAGATGCACCATCAACAAAATGGCAAAGTAGTGTGCCGCTGCCGGAATGATCGCAATCAGCACCAAATGCGCATAGGGAATGCCCAAGGTTTCAGCCATGATGAATGAGGCTGCGCCCATGATTGGCGGTGTGATCTGACCACCACAAGAGGCTGATGCCTCAACCCCACCGGCAAACCGAGGTGAGAAACCCACCCGCTTCATGAGCGGAATGGTCATGACACCAGTGGTCACCGTGTTGGCGATCGGTGAGCCCGAGATCATGCCAAACATGCCCGAAGACACCACCGACACCTTGGCTGGACCACCCGAATAGCGACCCGCAACAATCGTGGCCAAGTTCACAAACAATTGCCCCAACCCAGTGAGCTGAGCCATGATGCCAAAGAGCACGAAGTGAAACACAAAAGTGGCAACCACACCCACAGGGATGCCATAAATACCCTCCGTGCCCTTGTACAGATGGGCAATCACACGAGGCACGCTGTAGCCACGATGCGCCAGATCGCCTGGTAAATAAGGACCAAATATGCCGTAGAGCACCACGCCAACGGCCAGCAGCGGCAAAAAGATACCCATCGTGCGGCGTGTCACCTCAACCACCATCACGATCGAAAAGACACCAACCATGTAATCTAGGTTTGAGTGGTCGCCTGGGCGCTGAATAAAAATATCATCGAAATAAACCAATAAATACAATGAAAACCCCGAAGAAATCGCTGCAAAAAACCAATCTCGGATGGGGATATTGGTGTGGCTGCCATCGAGAGCTTTGATGGGCAATGTCAGTAAAGCCACTGCTGTTAGCAAAGCCATAAAAATCAGCGCGGTTGATTGTGGCAAGTCATCACCGAGCGCTTGCACCAGCCACCAACCAAACAATATGTAGAAGCTACCCAACGTGATCGGCAGAATCCATTCCCAAGCCCCAGCCAGCGGCTTCTGTCTGGGAAAGACCAAGAAGCACAAACCCAGCACAACAGATAAGTGGATCGCACGGTGCGCAATCTCATTGTGTAGTCCAAAGCCAGCGGTGTAGACATGCCAACCAGACAGGCTGACTGAAACGATTGTGACGAACATGGCGGCCAAACCCGCCAAACGCCGAAAATTCGACTCAGGATCGTATTGTTCGATCAACTGGTCGACGGCATCGACAGGCTCAACGGGGTCTCCTGCGCCTTTTTTAACCGCTGTGTTCAACTGGTGTTCTCCGATACTCGCTATCAAACAAGCAATCTTGCAGTTCTATTCGCATTGATTGACGGCTTAGGTCTGCCAATAGAATCGTTGCCGATCCCATTGTTAACCTGACTTTCTGTGACGGCAATGGCAACTGCACCAATGGATCGACCAAACGATTCATCGATAAGCGCCAGCCGTCTGCTGTTCTCTCAAACGTCTCACCCGGTGACGTCTCACCGTATGGCAAACCGTAACCCTGCCCTTGGAACGTTTCCTCAATAAGGTAGGTTTGCCAGCGACCATTGCGGTGACGAAACTCATACTTATCTGCCACTGGCGTTTGCAAAACAGAGTGCACAAACGACACCACGAAGCGAACGGGTTGCTGGGTTGTGGGCCAGCGTAAAACTTCGCGATCCGTGCGGTGCTCTGTCAGTACCAGACTGCAAGCAGACACAACAAACGGGGCGAGAAACAGACTCGCCCCGCTTGCCACCAGCGTCAAATAATGACGCTGGTGTTGATGGTCCTTACTTCGCCACACCCTTTTCCTTGTAGTACTTCAAGGCACCTGGGTGAATCGGGGTTGAACCCACTGACATGGCGGTGTCGAGCTTGATATTTTTACCTTGGACGTGAACTTGGCCCATGATGGGTAAGTTCTCAAACAACGCTTTGGTCACTTGGTAAGCCATGTCATCGCTGAGCTGCGAGTTACTGGCCCAAACAGCCAAAACAGCCAATGTTGGCACTTCTTGCGTCTGACCTTTGTAGGTATTTGCAGGCAACATCACGCGCGTGTAATAAGGCTGCTCTTTAAGCAAAACGTCAAGTTCAGGTCCAGTCAGCGGCACAATCTTAAGGTCATGTGCTTGAGCAAAATCCGTCACCGCCGCGGTTGGCACGCCAGCGGTAATCAAGGTCGCGTCTAAATTACCATCCTTGATCTTATCGACCGCTTGAGAGAAAGAAGACGAATCTTCCTTCACATCAGAACGCGCCAAACCATTGACCCGCAGCAAGTCTGTCAGCAACTGGTATTGCCCTGAACCTGGTGAGCCAGAAGAAATCGACTTGCCCTTCAGGTCTTTGATGCCATTGATACCTGAGTCTGCACGTGTGACCAATTGCACTGTCTCAGGGTAGAGAGCAGCCAACGCACGTAGATTCTTGATCGGGGCCTTGTCGAACTGAGCACGGCCGTTGTAAGCCGCATCCAAAATGTCTGCTGCCGCAAACGCTGACTCAATTTCATTGTTACCCAGCAACTTGGCGTTAGCCACTGAAGCGCCTGCTGACTCAGCGGTTGCTGAAACCTTCTTGCCGTCGATCGTCGCTTTGTTGGAAATCAACTGCGCCAACATGCCGCCCAGTGGGTAATACGTACCACCCGTACCACCCGTCGCAATACCAAAAAACACGCGCTGCTGAGCCATTGCACCGGCCGTTGTTAATGTCAGCGCCACAGCCACTGCTGTCAACGCTTTCCAGGATAGTTTCATTGTTATCTCCTTTTTGTCATGAAAAATAATGCCCTAAAAAAACACATGCTGACGCGCGGCTAAGACACTGCACCGGCGCCATACTGCCCCACCAACAATTGGCCCTCCGAAAAGCGCTCAATGCGGTAGGGATTGAGGCAAACCTCTGTGGGCAAACCCAAGGCGGCCTGCGCCATGACCTTCCCAATTGCCGGTGACAGCTTAAACCCATGCCCAGAAAACCCGAAAGCCACCAGCAAGCCGTCAACACCCGGAAGTGAACCCAGAACAGGATTCCAGTCTGGGGTAACATCATAGACACCGGTCCAAGAGGATGCCAACTGTGCCTCTGCATAAGCCGGAAACCGCTGCGCGACTTGGGCGCCAATTTCAACCACTTTATCCATTGAGACGTCACCCTGATTATTGTCAGGCGTCATCAATGCCTCGCCGGCCAAACCCTCACTGACTAACATTTGTATACCACCATACGATCGATAATACAACATACCATCAGAGGCCAAATCCTTAAACACAGGCATTTGTGATGTGTAAGCGGCTTCTGCCTGAAGTGCGATCACCAAGTGACGCTCGGGCACGAGCGGCACTTGGCAAGGCAACCACTGCGCCAATTCCAGCGCCCACATGTTCTGGGTGCTGATGACCAGATCAGCGTTGAAATTCCCTTGCGCAGTCCTCACACCCGTCACGCGCGAGCCATTGCTGATCAAACCTGTTGCACCAACACCCTCTAAAATCTTAACGCCTCGACGCCGTGCGGCTCGAGCAAATCCCGTGTTAACCAGGTACGCATCGGCATAACCGGCTTGGGGTTCATAACCAATTAACTCGTGCTCATGAAACTCGGCAATGGGCAAGCGATCGTGAGCGCTAGCACCGTCAACTTCTTCAACGGCAATACCCATCAGGCGCTGGGCCGCGATCGAGCTCTTAAGCGCATTCACCCGTTGGTCACCTCGTGCGGCAATCATGTAGCCACACTGAACCAAACCGCTGCTGGCCTCTGGGTCGTCAACGTAATCGGCATAAGCGGCGAAAGCCGCCCATGACTGATGTGCAAGACGAACGTTCTCAGGCACTGAGTAATGCGTGCGCAAAATACCCGAGGACTGCGCCCCGGTCCCCGACCCCACTTGATCACGGTCAAGCACCAAAACACTTTTGGCGCCAAGCTCGGCCAAGTGAAAAGCAACTGAGGCACCGATCACGCCAGCACCGATAACAATAATGTCGAAGGATTGGGGTTGCATGATCCTGAGTATTTCGTTGTGTTTGTGATGAAAGAAGTACAGATTAGTCAGCTAAACGAGCAACCCTGCTTAAGTTAATAAAAATTAATTTATTATTTAATTTTTATTAATGTACTGCAATCAAACCATGAACTCAAAAAAAGAGCACAGACCCAATCCGCCTGACATCGGGTTATTGCAAATATTTGAAGCCGTTCATCACACCGGTTCGTTTCAATCTGCCGGCAAACAATTAAAAGTTACTACCAGCGCCATCAGCCAAGCGATGCAACGCCTTGAGTTTCAAGTCGGTCAAACGCTCATTGACCGCAGCCAACGCCCGATCGCCTTGACCCACTTTGGTCACCGATATTTGCCACTCGCAAAGCAGCTCATCAATGCAGCCAGAACCTATCAGACTGCCTGCCACGGGCTCAGTCGAGCTCGGCGCGAAGAGACGCGTATCGGTTGCGTCGACTCTTTTGCTGCAACCATCGGGCCCGAACTCGTCAAAAGCTTCACGGGCCAAAGCGGTAACGTCGTCATGCATTCCGGCATCACCCCTGAAATCGTGCAACAACTCATGCGCCATGAACTGCAATTTGCCATTTGCACCAACCCCTGCGCTGATAACCCAAACCTTCACGCCCAAGCAATTTGCCACGAAAACTGGGTGCTTGTCTCGCCCGAACCACAAGACTGGCCAACATCAATGAACGCCAAATTGCTTGCCGAACACGCTCAGTCACTGCCCGTCATTCGCTACAGCCAGCGGTCAGTGATTGGCTCACAAATTGATCGCTTCCTGACCCACCTAGGCCATCAGCTGGAACGACGTTTTGAGTTTGATGGCACTGATGCCTTACTGAGTCTGGTCAGCAGTGGCGTCGGTTGGGCCATCACCACCCCACTGTGCCTGCTGCAATCCCTGCACAATGCCCAAAATGTCACCATCAGCGAGCTGGCATTAAACCCGCAAGGCTTTCGGACGTTTTACTTGCTTTGCCAGAAAGGACCCGACGAGGCTCAAGCCAATCGGCTCGCCCAAATCACCAAACAGATCTTGCTACATAAAATACTGCCGCGTCTGGCACAAGCCCTACCAACACTGAATCGGCAATGCCTCGTTGTTGCACCATGATGATTCATGCGCCATCAAAGAACGCGACGGTCAAAGACCAGATCAGACCGAGAAAGGGCTTATAAGCTCAAAAGTTGCCCGCCCAACCGATTTCAACCACATCTCACCGCTCACGACCTGCCTCGTTGAGCCAGCACATTGTCTATTGAATATCGACCGGCACCCACAGTAGCGATCAAAAGATAAGCGGCAATAATGGCCAAATTTTTATAGAACTGCGCTTCATTGAAGTCAGGCCGAATACCCGCCCAAAAGGGATGACCAAAGTATGTCACCGGCAACAGCCAAATCACCACCAACCCAGCCGATATTCGGGCTTTGACCCCTAGTAGAACGAATAAACCGGCCAGCAGCTGAAACGCGCCATTGGCGTAAGCAAACCAAACTGGGGCAGAGGCACCACTGGCCAAGGCTTCCATCATCCGTTTGGTGGCCGGATTATTTAAAAAATGACTGATATCGAGTAGTTTTTGCGCACCGTACACCATCATGATGGGCGCCATCAAGAGGCGTGCCAATAAGAGATAAAGGTCATGTACCAAGATGAAATCCTTTGTCGAAAATGCGGGACAGCATGGTCAGCGACACGTCGTGTGACAGAAAACGGCGCTCATATTAAGCCCCACTTCTCGCGGTGAGCTGACGCCAGAGGGTTTGGTCGCCTGAGGTTTTATCTAGCGCCGCGAGATAAGCCTCATGGGCTTGTTGCTCTTCGGGGCTGACCATGACTGAGGGCAGTTCATAGAACTGCTTCTTTTCTGCCGGGGTATTGTGGCTGGCGGAATAGACCTCTTCAATGGCCAAGCTGTCTTGACCACGGGTCATGCCAAGCCACACTTCAGCTAGCAAGCGCGAATCGAGCAATGCACCATGCAGCGTACGGTGCGAATTACTGACCTGGTAACGCTCGCAAAGCGCATCGAGTGAGTTGCGTTTACCCGGGTAAAGCGACTTGGCATGTTGCAAAGAGTCTGTGACGGGGCCTGAGATTTCCGTGATCTTCGGATGGCCAACCTTGGCCAACTCCGAATTGAGAAACTTCAAATCAAACGGCGCGTTGTGAATGATCAATTCGGCGTCTTTAATAAACGCCAAGAAGTCTGACACCACGTGATTGAACTTGGGTTTGTCTGACAGAAACTCAGTGGTCAACCCGTGAACATCCAAAGCACCTGGATCGCTGTCGCGCTCGGGATTCAAATACACATGAAAATCGCGGCCGGTGATGCTTCGGTTAATCACCTCCACCGCACCGATCTCAATCACCCGATGCCCATCATCAGGGTCTAAACCTGTGGTTTCCGTGTCAAGAATGACCCAGCGCATTGGGCTCTCCTGCGTCACTTGGTTTGTCGGTTGGTCCATTTTCGTCAAATTGGCCGTGCTGACTGGCGTCCTCCTCAATAACCCCGCGCACTTGGCGGCTGGCAATTAAAGTGTAGGCCACCGGCACCACGTAAAGCGTTAAAAAGGTACCCAGCAACAAACCACCGACCAATACCCAGCCAATTTGCTCACGTGACTCAGCGCCCGCACCCGTGGCGAAAGCCAGCGGCGCCGCCCCCAAAACCATGGCACCCGTGGTCATTAAGATCGGTCGCAAGCGCAAAACGCTGGCATCAGTGACCGCCTCGCGAATCGCCTCGCCTTTTTCACGGAGCTGGGTGGCAAACTCAACAATCAGAATCCCGTGCTTGGTGATCAACCCCACCAAAGTGACCAAACCAATCTGACTGTAAATCGACAACGTCCCACCCGTGAAATAGAGCGCTGCCAGCGCACCCGTCATGGCCAAGGGCACCGTCAGCATGATGATGAACGGATTGCGCCAGCTTTCAAACTGAGCGGCCAGCACCAAGTAAATAAAGACCAGTGCCATGCCAAAGACAATATAAATACCGAGAGAAGCATCTTTGTATTCGCGTGACTGACCGTCAAGGTCGAACTGTACATTGCTTGGCAACACCGCTTCAGCAACTTTGTACATATGACCAAGCACCTCACCCATGGTGTAACCGGGCAGGATACTGGCTTGTACCTTCACGGCACGCAATCGGTTGAAGTGGTTTAAGGATTGAGGGGCCACCGACTCTTCAATCGCGGCCACATTGTCGAGTTGCACCATACTGCCATCGCGGCCACGCACGTAAATACCGGATATGTCACTGGGATCAGCGCGCGCGCGCGGTGCCATTTGCACCACTACTTCGTACTGCTCGCCGTCTTGCTTAAAGCGCGTGACTTGGCGACCACCAAGCATGGTTTCAATGGTGCGGCCTACGTTAGCCACATCCACACCCAAGTCAGCCAACTTGTCGCGGTCAACCTCAACCCTGAGTTCGGGCGTATTCATACGCAAGTCCATGTCCAAATTACCCAAACCAGGGTAAGAGCGCAACGCGTTCATATACTCACCGACCATGTCGTAGAGCTCGACATACGATGCCTGACTCATGATCACAAACTCAATGGGGCGCGATGTTGCCCTCAAACCAAACGACGGCGGATTGGTAGGAAACGCCCTAACCCCGGTTAAAGCCGCAAACTGAGGGAACAGAGAACGCACGATGTCTTGCTGGCTGCGCTCACGCTCGCCCCAGGGCTTTAGCCGCAGAATCGCAAACCCCTCAGAAACCGTGGGCGAACCCACAATCATTTGCCGTGCGGCAGCCTCGGGAATCTTTTCATAGATTTTTTCAATTTTCACAGCGCTGTCCATGGTGTGACCCAGCGTTGAGCCTTCTGGCCCAGACATGACACCAAAAACAACCCCACGATCTTCAGTGGGCGAAAGCTCACTTTTTAGGTTGGTAAAGAAAAAAACACTGCTCGAAGCGACGGCCAACCCCACCACCACCACCAAAAGGCGGTTGTTCAATGCCACACCCAATGAACGCCGATAACCACCAGATAGCGCGTTGAGCAAACCCTCAATCATGTTGTAGACCTTGCCGTGCTTTTCTTCATGCTTGAGCAGCCGCGAACACATCATGGGCGTTAGGGTCAAGGCCACAAAACCCGAAATCAACACCGCGCCTGCTAGCGTTAATGCAAACTCAGTGAATAACCGACCCGTGCGTCCAGTGGCAAAAGCCAGCGGCGCGTAAACAGTAACCAGTGTCAGCGTCATCGCAATCACCGCAAAAGCGATTTCACGCGTGCCCTTCATCGCTGCTTGAACGGGTGAATAGCCTTTTTCAATGTAGCGATAGACATTCTCTAACACCACAATGGCGTCATCAACCACTAGGCCAATGGCCAACACCATGGCCAACAAGGTCAACGTGTTAATCGAAAATCCAAACAGGTACATCAAAGAGAACGCACCAATCAGAGAAACTGGAATTGTCACGATCGGTATCAAGCTGGCGCGCAAGCTGCGCAAGAAGAAAAAAATCACCAAAATCACCAATACCACGGCTTCGGCGATGGTCTTGTAGACCGATTCAATCGACTTTTCAATAAAAACCGATGTGTCATAAGACGCAATAATCTCCATGCCTTGCGGTAAGGTCTCGTTGATCAAGGCAATTTCCGCACGCACCGCCTTGGATAAATCCAAAGGATTCGCCGTGGCTTGCTTGATCACGCCGATGTTTAACGATGGCGTGCCGTTATAACGCGCAGAGGCTCGCTCGACCAGTGGCATCACATCGACACTGGCCACATCAATAAGCCTCACCGGATAGCCTTGAACATTGGCAATCACCACGTTCTCAAATTGCTCGACAGTGTTCAAATCGGTCGAAGACACCACAGAAAATTCACGCGCTGCAGACTCAATGCGACCAGCCGGAATCTCCACATTCTGAGAGCGTAAAGCCGACTCCACTTCTTGCACTGTCAAACCGTATGCCGCTAACTTATCTCGATCGACGTTGATTCGCATGGCTGGGGTGCGCGCGCCATAGATGCGAACGTCAGCCGCACCGGGCAAAACCGACAAACGAGACTTGATGTAGCGTTCAATGTAGTCGGTGACAGCCATCGGCGACATATCGCCGGCTTTGACCGCCAAGAACATGACCGGGCGTGAATCCGCTTCTACTTTGGAAATTACCGGCTCATCAACCTCATCAGGCAAAGCACGCCGCGCGCGAGCGACTTTGTCTCGCACCTCAGCAGCAGCAGCATCTGGGTCGCGCGTCAAGTCAAATGTGATGTTAATTAGGCTACGCTCAGATCGGCTGCGCGATGTCATGAGCTTGACGCCTTCAATTCCTGAGATCTGATCTTCAAGCGGCTTGGTCACACGCGACTCGATGACCTCGGGTGAAGCGCCTTTGTAGGTGGTGTCTACCGACACCACCGGCTCGTCAATATTGGGATACTCGCGCACTGTCAAACGATCGTAGGACATCAAACCAATAGCCACCACGGCAAGCGACATCACAGTCGCAAAAACTGGTCGCTTGATACACAGATCGGACAACATCATAGTGGCTTGACCCTGAGCGAATTAGCACTGTCTATTGCTTGAGCCGCCACCGCTGCTGAGGACTGCGGTTCACCGCTCACCATCACGGCAACATTAGGTCGCATGCGTTGTAACCCCGAGAAGACCACCAAGTCGCCAGCTTGCAAACCACCCACAATCTCAACCAAACCACCCCGGCGCTCACCGAGTTGCACCAAAACCCTTTCCGCCGCCCCTTCAACAATCCGGTAAACGAATTGCGATTGACCTGAAGGTGACAAAGCCGATTCTGGCACTACCAAAGCCGTTGACTCGCTGGTGATGAGCTGCACCCTGGCAAACATGCCAGGACGCAAACGCCCAGCTGCGTTATCCACGCGGGCACGCACCAGGACCGAACGACCACCCGCTTCAATGAGCGGACTGATGGCATAAACCACGCCCTCAAATGCGCTGTCAGGCATGGCATCGACATTCAGTTCTAAGGTTTGGCCCACTTTCACATCAGCCACATTTCGCTCTGGCAATCTAAAATCGACTTTCAACGTTGACACTGCTTCAAGCGGTGCGATGTGTTGACCTGGCGTGACAAACTCACCCACCGACACACTGCGCAAACCGATGACCCCATCAAAGGGAGCAACCACACGGGTTTTGTCGAGTTTGGCTTGGGCGAGCTCAACTGAAGCCTGTTGCAGCTTTAAAGCATTTGATGCATCTTCACGGGCTTCAGCACTGACGAAGCCCGCATTTTGAAGACGACTTGATCGATCAAATCGAGACTGCGCCAAGGCCAAATTGGCGCGCGCTTGCGAGAGCTCGGCTTGCGCCACGGCGTCGTCAAGCAACACAAGTAGGGCACCCTTTTTGACAGGCTGCCCCTCAGAGAACAGAATCTCAGCAACTCGGCCCGCCACCTCTGCACTCACCATCGTCGACTCATCGGATAACAAACTGCCAATCGCACTTAAGCCACGCGCAAATGGTGCGGACTCGACAAGCGCCACTTCAACAGGCGTTCTTGGTGCAGCCCGCGGCGCTTGCGTGGCGGTCGGTGCGGGTTGTTTGGCTTCTGGCCACCAGTCGCTGACCCATTTAGGGCCATAGATGCCAGCGGTCACACCTAGCCCAAGTAAGACCAAAGACAGCACAATGCGAGAAGATGTATTCATATCACCAGAAAAAATATTCAAAGAGATTCAAAGGCAGAAGCGTCTGGCAGCTCGAACTCGGATCCGTTCGAAATGGGTTGTGCCTGCCCGTTTCGATGTTCACGCGCACAAAATACACACCAATGGGTAAACCCGTGCACTGTTTATAGCACCTTCACCAGCCCCTTTGGTCGTGTTTGAAAGCCAGCCAAGATTAATTTTTAGTGCCTGTGACACCACCGGTACGGTTTTTTCAGGGCAAACTCGCCACGCCTTGGTTGGCTAATTCATCAGCACGCTCATTACCAGGATCGCCATCGTGACCTCGCACCCAACGCCATTGCACGTCATGCTCGCCAACCATGGCATCTAATAATTGCCACAAGTCGGCGTTGAGCACTGGCTTTTTATCGGATTTTCGCCATTGTCGGGCTTTCCAGCCTGCGATCCACTCGGTCATGCCCTTTTGCACATAGGTTGAATCGGTGTGCAGCACCACTCGGCAAGGCTTTTTAAGGGCTCTTAGCGCCTCAATCACCGCCATCATTTCCATGCGGTTGTTGGTCGTGTGGGTCTCACCGCCAAATAGGGTTTTTTCATGATGAGCGAACTTTAAAAGGGCCCCCCAGCCGCCGCGCCCTGGGTTGCCTTTGCAAGCACCATCGGTCCAAATCTCCACCAAAGGGTGCTCAGTGTCGGTTTCACTGCCACTAAATTTTGAACTGACAACATCTTTCATCAAGGCACCAAAGTATTGAATGTTGAGACCTGCGTCACCACGGTAGCCGCTTGTCTTGCACTTCGGCGACGCGACTTGCGCTTCCATACCGGGGTAATCAGCCGCATACCCGCCACCCGCTTGACAGCTGACACCACATAGGTTGCCCCAAAAATAGGCCACCACCGGTCACCCGCTGACTCCATGAACGCAAACCGATCCAACCACTGCGCTGTGCGAAAGGGTGGCGAATAGCACCCAAAATGTCCGCGATCGATCTCAAAAGACAGTAATTTCAACCAATCTTTTAACCGTGCGGGCGACACATCCGGCTGGCAGTCAGCAGAAAACCACGGCTGAACCCAAGGCAGCCGCGAGCGAGCGCCCCACAGGCTCCAAGGATTAAATCCAGCGATAACCAAGCGGCCTTCCGGCATTAAGACCCGCTGAGCCTCTCTGAGCACCAAGTGAGGGTCTTGCGCAATCTCAAGGGTGTGCGGCAAAACTAACAAATCGATACTGTCCGTGTCAAACGGCAATTGCTCTGGCAAACACACCACGGACGCGCTAAAGCCGGCGCTTTGCTCGACGGTGAGCTTTTGTGGGCCAGCATAGCCCTTAAAAGACATGCGATTGGCACTGAGCGCGTTAAAAGGCGCCAAACCATACTGCACAGCCCGATAACCAAAGACGTCTGATAGCAGTGAATCAATGCGTTGCCGCTCCCAGTCCTGAACGTAGCGACCCGCGTCACTTCCAAACCACTGATGCAGCTCTACAATAGGGTCAGACAACATGGACATCCTAGAACAATGACAACTGGCAAACAAGATACAGGCCGCGTGATTCGAATTTGTCCGATACCGGCCTTTAATGACAACTACATCTGGCTAATCGAAGATGGCGTTCATGCCGCGGTCGTTGACCCCGGCCAGGCGCAACCCGTTCTTGACGTTTTAAAACAAACCAAGCTTTCACTTGTCGCCATTCTACTCACCCATCATCATCACGACCATGTCGGCGGTGTGGTTGAGATTTTACAGAAGCATCCAGCCTTGGTTTACGGACCAGCCTTTGAAGTCCTGCCAGTTTGTGACTTTATGCTTGGTCAAGGCGACTGTGTCACGATTGACAAGCTTGGCCTGTGCCTTAATGTGCTTGATGTACCAGGCCACACGGCCGGACACATCGCCTACACGGGGCTCGTTGACACTGATAGCGGAACTCAACCCGTACTTTTCTGCGGTGACACCCTGTTTGTCGGTGGCTGTGGACGATTGTTCGAGGGTACGCCTGCTCAAATGCTATCTTCGCTTGATCAATTGGCAGCACTGCCTTCAGAGACCGCGGTGTACTGCGCACATGAGTACACCCTAGCCAACTTACGTTTTGCTAAAGAGGCCGACCCCAATAACCACGATCTTGCTGCATTCGAAAAGGCTTGTCAGGCTAAGCGGGCTGCCAATGAACCGACGGTACCGTCAACCATTGGCACTGAGCGACGGTGCAATCCTTTTTTGCGCAGCCGCGATCCCGAGGTGGCTGAGTCTGTCAAGCGCTGGGCCAACAAATCGCTGCAAACACCCGTTGAGATATTTGGTGCGTTACGAGAGTGGAAAAACGGGTTTTAATAGCGCTGATGACATTACGACACTTTTATCGATATTTGCCCTGCCTTTTCCTTGGTGTCTTGGCAGGTTGCACTGCTTTGGAAGAAAGCGACTCAACAGGCGCTGAAATCAACACGAGGACGGTTGACCTTACCGTTCCACCGCTCGATGTGTGGGAGCGTATTCGGCGTGGCTATGCTGTGCCTAACTTAAACTCACCACTCGTGGACAAGTGGACGGCATACTACGCCGCTCACCCACAGTCGCTGCAAAGCATGGCTGATCGTTCTGGCAAATACCTTTATTACATTGTCGATGAAATCAATCGTCGCGGACTGCCGACAGAACTGGCGTTACTGCCATTTGTGGAAAGTGCCTACAACCCAAATGCCTATTCGAGAGCCCGCGCCTCAGGCCTCTGGCAATTCATCCCAAGCACCGGAACAGCTTTTAATCTCGAACAAAATTATTGGCGCGATCAACGTCGTGACCCGATCGCCTCGACCAACGCCGCCCTAGATTATTTGGAATATTTGTTCGAATATCAGGGCGACTGGTTTTTGGCGTTTGCTTCTTACAACTGGGGTGAAGGCTCAGTCAAAAGAGCCATCAGCAAAAACGTCGCGGCAGGCAAATCAGCCGATTACCGGTACCTGAAGATGCCGACTGAGACAGCCAATTACGTGCCCAAGTTACAGGCCATTAAAAATATCATCGCCAACCCTGCCAAATACGCTGTGGTGTTACCCATCGTCAACAACGACCCGTATTTTGTAACGATTAGCAAAGACCGCGACATTGATCTGGCTGTGGCTGCCAAGCTCGCTGAGATGTCCATCGAGGACTTCTCAGAACTCAATCCGAGTTTCAATCAAGGCGTGATCATGGCTGAGCTCAAGCCAGAAATCATTCTACCCTTAGACAAAGCACCGCTCTATTTGGCCAACCTCGCCGCTTACGAGGGTGACCTCACCAGCTGGAAAAAATACCCAGCGCGCCAAGGTGAGTTCTTAAGCGAGATTGCCAAAAAATTCAACGTCTCAGCGCCCGCGATCCGACGCGCTAACAACATGAGCCGCGGATTGGTCAGCGTGCCGAGCGCGCAAATGGTGATCATTCCAGGCCCCACAGCTAACGTCAACTTGGCCACCGCTGAGGTCTCGCGCCGATCGGGCACTCAGACCTATCGCGTAAGGAAAGGCGACACCCTCTCTGGCATCGCCAGGCGCTACAAGACCTCCGTTCGGGACTTGCGCCAACTGAACAACATGAAAGGCTCTACACTGAGAGTCGGTCAGCGATTAAAAGTGCCTCGCTAAATCAGCGAAACTCGTTAAACAAAAACACTCAATCAAATAGGAACGTACGATGGGCTTTTTAAATGGGAAACGAATCCTGATCACTGGTGTGATTTCTGATCGATCGATTGCGTACGGCATTGCCAAGTGCTGCCATGAACAAGGCGCCGAACTGGCCTTCACCTACGTTGGCGATCGCTTCAAAGAGCGTGTCACACAATACGCGGCCCAATTTGGCAGTAACATCGTTTTACCCTGCGATGTGGCTGATGATGACCAGATTAACGGGGTCTTTAAAGACCTCGCCACGCAGTGGGACGGGCTTGATGGCTTGGTGCACTCCATTGGTTTTGCGCCACGCGAAGCCATCTCAGGTGAATTGCTTGACGGGTTATCGCGCGAGGCATTTCGCATTGCTCATGACATCTCTGCCTACAGCTTCCCAGCCATGGCAAAAGCCGCCTTACCCATGATGACAGACCGTCGAGGCGCCCTACTGACCTTGACTTACCTAGGCGCTGAACGCGTGGTGCAAAACTACAACACCATGGGGTTAGCCAAGGCCAGCCTTGAGGCCAGCGTGCGCTACTTGGCCAGCAACCTGGGACCTCTGGGACTGCGCGTCAATGGCATCTCAGCTGGCCCCATCAAGACGTTGGCTGCAGCTGGCATCAAGGACTTTAATTCCATCTTGCGTTTCGTTGAAGCCAATGCACCGCTGCGACGCAATGTCACCATCGAAGACGTGGGCAACGTTGCCGCCTTCTTGCTCTCAGATTTGGCCAATGGCGTCACCGGCGAAATCACCCATGTCGATTCAGGCTTCTCCACCGTGGTGCCAGCTAGCACTTAAGCTCATGCATTCAATGCGCTCAATGCCTTCAGTTCCCTGAATTTGTTGGGTTGATACCCATGCGCTGGGCGCGCTTTTTCCACATTTGGCGCGCCAGCAACTGCATGTCTTCTACCTCGTCACCCTCATCCAAAATTTCGATACCCAACAATGTTTCGACGACATCCTCGAGCGTCACAATGCCTTCTGTTTCACCATACTCGCCGACCACAAGGGCGATGTGTTGCCGCTCTTGCAACAGGGTCTCGAGTAATTTTGATAAAGGCAAGGTGTCGAGAACAGCCACGATCTCACGGCGAAAACCTCCTACTGGGGCACTGCCACGCCCCTCGTTTTGCGCAATCAAAAGGTCTTCACGCAACACAAAACCTGTCACCGCATCGACGTGCTGACTGTATATCGGCAGACGAGAAAACGTGATTTTTTGCAACGTGGCCAAGGCCTCATCAACCGTCAAATCCGCCTGCAACGCTGAGACCACCACCCGTGGGGTCATGATGGCGCTGGTTTGAACCAGCTTGAATCGAAACAAGTTACGGATAATCTTGGATTCGCGCTCGTTGATGTGACCCATCTCATGACCGAGACCCGCCATTGCCACAAACTCATCACGGCTAAAATCCCCCGTTTGTTTGCCACTGGCGATCCATTTGGTGATTTTTTCTGACACGAGGATGAGTGGATACATTGCTTTGATCAGAAAGTTAACGTACCAAGCCGTGGCGCCACTGACTTCACGCCAGTAAACCGCTCCGAGCGTTTTGGGGACAATTTCTGACAAAAAGAGAATCAGCAGCGTCATGACAGCTGAAAAAACGCCAAACCAGACGCTACCAAACACCGCTGTGGCCTTGGAACCCGCACCGATCGCGCCCACGGTGTGAGCAATCGTATTGACCGTCAAAATCGCCGCCAAGGCTTGGTCGATTTTTTCACCCTTGAGTTGGCGCAATAACTCGGCTTTCTTGGGCTGCTTCTCACGCAGACCCGCCACATAGGCCGGTGTGATGCTCAACAAAGAGGCTTCAGCGATAGAGCACAGAAATGAAAACACCAGAGCCAGTACCACATAGAGCACCAACAAAAAGGCGTCACCACCCATGGAGAAATCTGGCATCGCAGCCACGAAAACACCAAAAGACGACACGTCGGGTAAAAGTGTTAATGAAGTTGCTGCGGCAGCTGAAGCTGTTGAAGGTAACGCATCAGGAGGGATCATTTGAAATCTGTGGGTCACCCAAACGGGGAACGTAAAATAAGGTTATACCGCATTGGCGTTGCGCACGCCCAACATCTCAGACCAGCGTTATGGTCAGTGGCCTAACGACAACCAGTCATTCAGACCCGCACCAATGCCGCCAACTCCAAAAATGACATAGACCGGATTGATACGAGTAAACATGATGATGACAAACGAAGCGCGAGCAAAACGATCGTCAATGGCCCTTCAATGGCCGCGCGAGCCACGGCATAGACAATCCCGCAAAGCCCATCAAGAAAAACGACGCCACCACAATAATCAGCGGCTTGAAACTGGTTAGCTGTCGCCGTCCAATCCGAACGGTAATGGCAGCCAGAAGCCCTGTGGCGACGCAAATCTTGCGCCTTGCTGTCGTAAAAGACGTAAGCTCGTGGCCGCATGATCGATCGACAGCAGGTCCACTTTGTTGGTTTCACAAAAAGCGTTAATCAAATGAATCAATCGGTTGATTTGACTGCGCTGATCCAAACCCTCGGGTTTGAGTAGAAATTTAAACTCTCGGTTGGTGATGCACGGATCAAGCTGACAGGCGATTGGTTTGTTTTTTTAAATTCAACCGTCAAATGATCAAGCAAACCGTTAACAATCTTAAAAAAATTGAATCATTCAACCTCTGAACTGTGTTTGACTATGGTTTGAGCCCACATTGGCATTGTTTTGCTGCATTCTCAAGGATTTGACCCATGCTTGACTTACTCATACGCCACGCCAACCTACCCGATGGACAGACCGATGTGGCGGTGGCTATTCAGAACGGATGCATCAGCGCCGTGGTGCCCGACCAATTGCTCGCCTCAGCCGCCAGCATCAAAACACTGGATGCTGAGCATCAGCTGTTGAGTCCTCCTTTTGTCGATGCTCATTTCCATCTTGACTCGGCATTACGCTACGGCCAGCCCCGCGTTAATGAGAGCGGCACTTTGCGCGAAGGCATCGCACTCTGGGGTATGCTCAAACCAACCCTGACCCAAGCTGACATTGAACAATCCGCGACTCAGTACTGTCATTGGGCGTTGGCCAACGGTATTTTGGCGATTCGCAGCCACGTCGACATCAGCGATCCAAGTCTGGTGGCCGTTCAAGCGCTGTTAAACGTGCGCTCAGCCTTCAAACCTTGGTTGGACTTGCAACTCGTGGCCTTTCCGCAAGATGGACTGCTCAGGCGTGCTGGCGCCCAAGATAACCTCATACGGGCCTTGGACATGGGTGTTGATGTGATTGGTGGCATCCCTCACTTTGAACGAACTTTCCAAGACGGCACATTGAGCATCGAGTGGCTTTGCCGCCTAGCCGCTGAGCGGGGCCTGATGGTAGACATGCATTGCGACGAAACCGACGATCCGATGTCGCGCCACATCGAAACTTTAACGGCCAATACGGTGCGTTTTGGACTGCAAGGCCGCGTGACGGGTTCGCACTTAACCTCCATGCACAGCATGGACAACGACTACGCGGCCAAATTGATTCACTTGATGGCTGAAGCCGATATGCGCGTGGTCGCCAATCCATTGATCAACATCACCTTACAAGGTCGCCACGACACTTACCCCAAACGCCGCGGCATGACACGGGTGCGCGAGCTAATCGAGGCGGGTCTCACTGTGGCCTTTGGTCAAGATTGCGCCATGGATCCCTGGTATAGCTTCGGTTCTGGTGACATGCTCGAAGTCGCCCACATGGGTCTGCACGTGGGTCAGCTCACCAGTCAAGCACAAACCACCCAATGCTTTGACGCCGTCACCACCCAAGCAGCCTGTGTTCTTGGCCTAGAAGCCCGCGGCTTGGCGCCAGGTGCACGCGCTGACATGGTCCTTCTTCAAGCAAACAACCCCAGTGATGCCATCCGCTTGCGGGCCACGCGCTTGGCGGTCATCCGCGCTGGGCAATGCATTGCCAGCACCCCACCCAAGGTTGCTGAACTTTCGCTTGGCAGCCAAAACATATCGGTTAATTGGCGCCTGTGAGAGTCAACGCGTTTGAACCACTGGTTTGACAGCCAACAGCGTGCTGGCGTAGCCGTCCTCACCAAGTAGCGTCAGGGTGCCGTGAGCTTTAAGTTTCTTAAGCACCAAATCATTGGCCGCTACCAAAGTGGTTTTGATACCCCGGTCTCTTAGTGATCGCACCGCTTCTTCAAGTGCTTGAATCGCCGTTTCATCGATAAAGGGCGTTTGCGACAAATCCAACACCCAATGACGCATGGAATCAGGCAAACCACGCACGGTCAATTCAATCAGGCCCACCGCCGCAAAGAAAAGTGGTCCTTCAACCTGATAGACCCGTGTCCCATCTTCGTCGACCAAGGTGCGCATACGCACCGATTGGGACATGCGTCGCAAAAAATGCAGCACCGCCAAAATCACGCCCGCATTAACAGCCACCACCAAATCCACAAATACCGTCAACAGAAACGTCACCACCAACACCACCCGATCGGCTGGCGGGGCATGGCGCAAAATTGTTCGCACTTGGTGCGGTTCACTCATGTTCCAAGCCACCACAAACAAAATCGCCGACAGACTCGCCAAGGGAATATGGGCCGCCATCGGCGCCAATACGAGCAACACACCGATAAGTGTCAATACGTGAGAAACGCCAGCCAAGGGGCTGGTGCCGCCATTGCGGATGTTGGTGGCGGTTCGGGCAATGGCGCCCGTGGCGGCAAATCCACCAAAAAAAGGCACCACCATATTGGCCAAACCTTGGCCCACCAGCTCTTGGTTAGCGCTGTGTCGTGTGCCCGCCATCCGATCGGCAACCACCGCTGATAACAATGACTCAATCGCCCCGAGCATGGCAATGGCAAACGCTGGGCCAATCAGCAAGAGCATCTGAGAGAAGCCAATCGCAGGCACCGCAAACGACGGTAATCCTCGGGGAATACCCCCAAAAGCCGAGCCAATCGTAGCCACGCCGTCGAACTTAAAAACAGCCTGTACACCCGTGGCAAAAATCATCACCAACAAAGTCGCCGGGACACGCCGAAGGCGCGTGACTTTGGGCATTAACAATAAAATGGCCAGACTCGCCAGCCCAAACGCAAGCGTTGGCCAATGAGTCTGTGGTAGTAGCCGAATGACGGTGAGTACATTCTCGTGGAAATACCCCCCCACTTGACGCTCAAGCCCCAGAAAGTCAGCCCATTGCCCCGTAAAAATGATGACACCAATCCCCGCAGTAAAACCAATGATGACCGGTGCTGGAATGAACCGCACCACCCCACCCATTCGCAGTAAACCCATCAACAACAAAATCACGCCGGCCATAAAGGTTGCGACCTGCAGCCCGACAATGCCGTAGGTGGCGGTGATACCCGCCAATACGGCAATAAAAGCGCCCGTTGGTCCGGCAATTTGCAATCGGCTACCACCGAACAAGGTGACAATCAAACCAGCCACAATGGCCGTATAAATACCTTGCTCGGGACGCGCACCCGAGGCGATAGCAAAGGCCATCGACAGAGGCAAAGCGACCACACCCACCACAATACCTGCCACCAAATTATTGAGCCAGTGGCTTGACTTAAACAGCCCAGCACGCTTGGCCTCAAGCAACGCAATCATGGATCGCCTTTGTTTTTATAGTTATCTGCAGT
>CALBEY010000028.1 GCA_937888805.1 uncultured Burkholderiaceae bacterium | reverse complement strand
CTTGGCGGACAGAGGGGGATTCGAACCCCCGATACGCTATGAACGTATACACGCTTTCCAGGCGTGCGCCTTCAACCGCTCGGCCACCTGTCCTAAACGGGTCAGGGAAGCCCTGACCACGCAAGGGCTGAAGTTTAACAGAGACTGGCTAATCAAATATTTCGGTCTTGTGAGTGCTGTCCTGCGGCGTTCATTTGTGTTGCAGGATGCGTTGCACGTAGCGTGCAATGGTGTCGATTTCTAGGTTGACTTGCTGGCCAGGTTTCACGTGCTGCAGGGTCGTGACTTGCATGGTGTGTGGGATCACGTTGATACTGAACTCGGTACCCGTCTCGATGTCTGTGACGTCATTGACGGTCAGGCTGATACCGTTGACCGTGATCGATCCTTTGTAAGCCAGGTACATGCCGAGCGACTTGGGTGCGTGTATGACAAGCAACCAAGATTCGCCAACGGGTTCAAACTTGACGACCTGACCCAGACCATCGACGTGACCGGAAACCAAATGGCCACCAATCGGATCACCTATCTTGAGGGACTTCTCTAGGTTCACGGGACCTGGCTTTTGAAGGCCCATGGTTTTATTGAGGCTTTCTCGCGAAACATCGGCCGTAAAGTGTTGACGCTCTGGCAACGATGTCACGGTCATGCACGCGCCTTCGATGGCGATTGAGTCACCAAGCTTGACATCAGACATGTCCAGACCACCCACTTCAATCAAAAGCCTCACACCACTGTCAGCTTGTTCAGGGTGAATCGTCTCAACTTTTTTAATCTGGCCAACGGCGGCCACAATGCCTGTGAACATTCGTTTTCCCCTCGGTGACTGTGTTTACTGCAAGCGTTCAGTGCTTGCTTGAATATGGTCGACCAAGACCTGCCAGCGACTGACCGTACGGGCTCGTACCCGAATGTCGGGCTCAAACGCCTGGTGGTCGATAAAGGCCAGTTGACCCGCTTCACTGAGCTGGTCAATGCCAGGAAGCTTCAGCATGGGCAAACCATCGCCTAAGAACATCGGTGCCATGTAAATCAGTAACTCATCCACACAACCCGTTTGCCAAAAGGCACCATTCAGGTTAGCACCGGCTTCAACATGCAGCTCATTGATGCCGTGCTTTCCCAGCCAACTCGCCACACCGGGCAAGTCGACCTTGCCAGGCTGATTGGCTTGCGGCACCTCAATCACCACCGCCCCCAAATCCTTAAGCAATTTCTGCTTGGCTTGGTCGGCACTTGCGGTAAATATCAGCAACCCCGGTGTCTGAAGCAGTTTGGCTGTCGGTTCAATATCAAGCTTATGGTCAATCAACGCGCGCTGTGGTTGGCGTGGGGTTTGAACCGACCGCACATTCATTTGCGGATCATCGGTTTTCACTGTCCCAATACCGGTCAGCACACAACAACTGCGAGCACGCCAATGATGACCATCAGCACGCGCCAACGGCCCTGTGATCCACTGCGACTCACCGTTAGGCAACGCGGTCTTAACATCCATTGACGCCGCAATCTTTAACCAGATATAGGGCACACCGCGTACCATGCGCGACACAAAACCCGGATTGACTTCAAGTGCTTTGATCGCCAACACGCCCACCGTGACATCAATGCCAGCCGCCCTGAGTTGTTCAATGCCTCGACCGGCCACCGCTGGGTTGGGATCGACATGACCAATAACGACCCGCGCTGGCTTAACCTTTAGTAGCGCATCCGTACAAGGTGGGGTCTTGCCGTGGTGGCTACAAGGTTCAAGCGTGACATATACCGTCGCGCCGTCAATCGATTGCTGATTGTTTTTGGCGTCTCGTAATGCCATGATCTCAGCGTGATCGCCCCCTGACTTTTGAGTGACACCTTGGCCAATCACTTGCCCATTTTTGACAATCAGGCAACCCACACGAGGGTTCGGTGTGGGCACATACAAAGTTGAGTAAGCCAGTTCCAAGGCTTGCGCCATGAAATGTTCATCAGTGGCCAAACGGTCATCGGTCATCGCTTACGGCCCGTGGGTGGTACCTGCATTTCTTTAATGGCTTGCACAAATTCACCAATATCCTCAAAACTTTTGTAAACCGACGCAAACCTCACATAAGCCACCTTATCGAGCTTATTGAGTTCTTGCATAACAAGGGCGCCAATTTTTTCTGTTGAGACCTCGCGTTCACCGCTCGTGAGCAACTGCTCTTCAATTCGATGTGCCACTTGATCAATTTGGTCAAGGCTAACGGGGCGTTTTCTGAGGGCGAGTTTCAAACTTGCCTTCAACTTGAGTGGATCGTATTCGTGGCGGCTGCTGTTTCGCTTAACCACCGTTGGCATCGACAACTCAGCACGCTCGTAAGTCGTGTAGCGACGATCGCACTTCTCACAACGGCGACGACGACGAATGACATCGCCCTCTTCACCGATGCGAGAATCAACCACCAGTGTTTCGGAATGACCGCAGAAAGGACACTTCATTCGATATCGTCAGCCGCCTTCAACTGATTAACGGTAAACCGGAAAGGCGCTGGTCAAAGCATGCACCCGCTCACGCACCGATGCTAAGTTAGCGCTATCCGTTGGTTTATCCAAAACGTCAGCAATCAAGTGTGCCGTCTCTTTGGCCTGATCTTCCTTGAATCCACGGGTGGTCATCGCTGGCGTTCCCAAACGCACGCCGCTGGTCACAAAAGGCTTCTCTGGATCATTTGGAATCGCGTTCTTGTTAACCGTGATGTGAGCGTGCCCCAAGGCCTCTTCAGCCACCTTGCCGGTGATGCCCTTGGCGCGCAAATCAACCAACATCACATGGCTTTCGGTGCGACCCGACACAATACGCAATCCACGCTCAACCAAGGTCTCAGCCATCACTTGTGCGTTCTTCACAACTTGCGCTGAGTAGGTTTTAAATTCAGGGGCCGAGGCTTCTTTGAAAGCCACCGCCTTGGCCGCGATCACGTGCATCAATGGACCACCCTGCATACCCGGGAATATGGCTGAGTTGATGATCTTCTCGTGCTCAGCCCTCATCATGATGATGCCGCCACGAGGGCCGCGCAAACCCTTGTGAGTGGTGGACGTCACGAAATCGGCGTGTGGCACGGGATTGGGATAAGCGCCACCGGCCACCAGACCAGAGAAGTGCGCCAAATCAACCAATAACAAAGCGCCGTTGTCTTTGGCAATTTTCGACAGACGCTCAAAATCCATGCGCAATGAATAAGCCGATGCACCCGCCACAATCAACTTGGGCTTCTCTGTTTTGGCGAGATGCTCGACCTTGTCGTAATCCAAGACTTCATTGGCATCCAAGCCGTACTGCAAAAAGTTGTACAGCTTACCCGAGGCATTCACGCTCGCGCCATGGGTCAAGTGCCCGCCGTCGGCCAAACTCATGCCCAGCACCGTGTCACCGGGCTTTAACACGGCCAAGTAAACCGCTTGGTTGGCTTGCGAGCCTGAGTTGGGTTGCACATTCGCCGCCTCGGCGCCAAACAACGCCTTCAAGCGATCAATGGCCAACTGCTCAACGATGTCGACAAATTCACAACCACCGTAGTAACGCTTGCCAGGATAGCCCTCAGCATACTTATTGGTCATCTGTGAGCCCTGGGCCTGCATCACCGCTGGGCTGGTGTAGTTCTCAGAGGCAATCAGCTCGATGTGTTGCTCTTGGCGGATGTCTTCCTTTTGGATGGCATCCCACACGTCTGGGTCAACACGGTCTAGGGTCAGTTTGCGGTCAAACATTGGGTTCGTCCTGGCTAAAAGTCGACGGGAAAATAGCAGTACCGGAAATGCAATCAGGCGGCAAACACCGCCTGAGCAACAACATGAAGAATTTAAGACACGTTATTGTACCGCCACCGACGCCCCTGTCGGCTTTAACCGACTTGTTTTGGGGCTAAGGCTGGGTTAAGCGTGTAAGTACCCGTAAGGCTCGCTTGTTCCAAGACGTGGCCTTGCATGGCTCGGACCGCTTCAGGACCAGAAAATACCCCCTCTAAGGGTAGCTTATCCACATCCAAGGCATAAACCGTAAAAACATAACGGTGGATCAGCGCATCATTCCAAGGCGGGCAGGGACCGTCGTAGCCGAAGTATTGTCCAGACATATCACGGTCTGTGGCAAACCAGCCGGTATAGTCATTGGTGCCTTGACGCGTTTCATGAGGCGTTAAAGGACCGCCTTTTCCACGCGGCACCACCTCATTTGAGTATTCACCCTCAGCGATTTCACGCTTGTCAGCAGCCAAATCCACCAAAATCCAGTGATAAAAATCAGCGCGCGGCAAATCAGCCGGGACCTCTCGACCCTCTTGATTGACATCATCAGGCTTTGACGGCACATCAGGATCATGGCAAATCACTGCAAACGAACGCGTGCCTGCGGGCACTTCATCCCAAACCAAATGAGGGTTGAGGTTATCGGCCAAAGCCACATGGCTTTGAGGATCTATTTTCCCGAAGGCATAGAGTTCCGGTATGCAAGCCTGATCAGCAAATGAAAGACTCGACAGTTTCATGGCAAACTCCTTGAGTATTTTGGGCGGACAAAGCCGCGTGGCAGGCCCTGCTAGAGGGTCCTGCCATAAAAAGGGCCCATGCCCTCAAACGGTCATCAAATCGTGTTCTGACTTACATTAACACGAGCGAATTTACGTTTGCCAACTTGTAAGACATAAATGCCAGGGTTTAGAGTTAAACCCTTATCGGAGACCTTTTCGCCATCGACGCGAACCCCTCCCTGCTCAAGATTGCGCTGCGCCTCAGCGCCGGAACTGACCAACCCCGCATCTCGAAGCGCCTTCAAGATACCCACTGGGCCCGAACCAAGCGTGATCTCAGGCATATCCTCAGGGATTACCCCATCGCGAAACCGCGCTTCAAAAGCTGCCAAAGCGGCCTCGCCGCTACCCGCACCATGGAATCGATCAACGATTTCTTGCGCCAAGAGCACCTTGATGTCTCGCGGATTACGACCCTCTTCGGTCTGCTTCTTGAGGGCGCCAATGTCTGCCAAGGATTTGAAAGATAACAGCTCAAAGTATTGCCACATGAGACTGTCAGAAATCGACATCAGCTTGCCAAACATCGAATCGGGCGGCTCGCTAATAGCAATGTAGTTGCCTTTGGACTTGGACATTTTGTCGACACCGTCGGTGCCCACCAAAAGCGGCATCGTCAAAATGCACTGTGGTGACTGCCCCATTTCCTTTTGCAGCTCACGACCCACCAACAAGTTGAACTTCTGGTCAGTGCCCCCAAGCTCAAGATCAGCCTTTAGCGCCACAGAGTCATAGCCCTGCATCAACGGATAAAGAAACTCGTGCACCGATATGGCCACACCATTGCGAAACCGCTGCGTAAAGTCCTCGCGTTCCATCATGCGCGCTACCGTATAACGCGAAGCGAGCTCAATCATGCCCCGGGCACCAAGCGGATCACACCACTCTGAGTTGTACCTAATTTCGGTCTTTTCTGGGTCTAGCACCAAGCTGGCTTGGGCGTAATACGTTTGGGCGTTGGCCTCAATTTGCTCGCGTGTCAGCGGCGGGCGGGTGTTGTTTCGCCCCGAAGGATCACCAATCATGGCGGTAAAGTCACCAATCAAAAAGATCACCGTGTGCCCCAAATCTTGCAGCTGCCTGAGTTTATTGAGCACCACGGTGTGACCCAAATGGATATCCGGGGCTGTCGGATCAAGCCCAAGCTTGATGCGCAGCGGGACGTTTTCGGCGTGGCTGCGAGCCAATTTTTGGATGAACGCTTGCTCAACCAGTAATTCGTCGCAACCGCGCTTGGCGATCTGCAGACTTTCCTTCACGAAGTCTGTTATGGGGTACGTTTTCTGAGTCATGGCGGTAAAGTTGGGTTTGGGGCTGAAGCAAACAGTAACAGACGGACGTTCACACCAAAAAAACGTCTGTTCTCACCAGATGAAATGAATTAACATTATGACAGGAATCAATCTAGTGACTTTTCGTGTCCGATGACTTTTGACGGTTCAAAGCAGCTGCATCGATAATTTTTGATAAGAGACCCTATCGCAATGACCGACCTGCGCCAAGCGAACCACACCCCGTATAACAAAAACCACCGAACGGTATCTGGTCAGCAACGGCGCCCCCTTAAAACGGCACTCGGTCTGACCGTTGCGGGTTTGCTCGTTGGCGCTGGCGCCTTTGCCATGGTGCAACCCTCCAAGTCGGTGCTACCCGAGCAAAGAGTCGTGGCTGACACCTTTTCACTGCCACTGCCGGTAGCATCACACGATAACGCCACAGCCGCCACTGACGATTACCGACTTGAAACACGGATTCAGTCCGGTGACACCATTGCCAGCATTTTGTCTCGACTCGACGTTTCTGAGCAAGGTCTGATGGGTTTTATTACCGCTAACAAAGACACCCGCAAAGCCGCTCATCGGTTGGTGCCGGGGCGTACCGTTCAAGCGTCTCTTGACGCCAATGGCAACATGAAATGGGTGCGTTACATCCACACTCCAGGCAAAGAAGACAACGGTGAATATGTCACAGCGTATCTCGAGCTTGTTAAAAATCCAGATGGCTCATTTGCCGCCGAAGAAAAAGTTGCCAGCACCGAATCCCAAACAAATATCGCAGCCGGTCGAATCAAATCGTCTTTGTTCGGCGCCACAGACGCCGCTGGTGTCCCTGACGCAGTAACCATGCAGATCGCAGAGATCTTGGGCGGTCGCGTGGACTTTGTGCGTGACATTCGAGAAGGTGATGAGTTTCGCGTGATTTACGAAACCCGTACCTTCGAAGGCCGGCCCGCTGGCGCCGGACAGGTTTTGGCCGTTGAGTTCACCAATGCCAACAAACGCTTTGAAGCCCTATGGTTTGAACCCAAAGACGGCTCTGGCGGCTACTACGACGCCGATGGCAAAAGTTTAAGAGGGGCGTTTTTACGCTCAGCCATCCCGTTCACCCGCATCAGCTCAAAATTCGGCATGCGCAAGCACCCTATTCACAAGCTTTGGCGCTCACACAATGGCATCGATTTCGCAGCCCCAACGGGCACACCGATTCGAGCCACTGGCGACGGTGTGGTTCAGTTCATTGGCACCCAAGGGGGTTACGGCAAAACCATTATCTTGCGCCACCCAAACAACATCACCACCCTGTTTGCGCACCAAAGCCGCTTTGCCCAAGGCCTTAAAAAAGGCGATCGGGTGTCGCAAGGGCAGACCATCGGTTTCGTTGGCTCAACGGGTTGGTCCACTGGCCCTCACTTGCACTACGAATTTCGCATCAATAACAAACCCGTCGATCCATTGGGCATCAAAATGCCGGAAGCGATTGTCCTGGACAGTCAGCAAAAACAACAATTTGCCGAAACCGCGCTGCCCTTGCGCGAGCAACTTAAAAAGCTCGCCGTCCTTGAAGAGGACAATGGTGATGCCTTACAACTCGCCAAGCGTTAAGCCGCAGCACCACCGAGGTCGATGTTGAACACCTCGAGCCGATCAGCCTACATCGGTTTGATGTCAGGCACGAGCCTTGATGGGGTTGATGGCGTGTTGGTTAACATCGCGGCTGACGGTTCACCGAGCTTGCTCGCGCGCAGCAGCCGAAACATGCCGCTTGAGTTAAAACGCGAGTTGTTGGCCCTTAATACCCCCACTGACAACGAGCTACACCGCGCCCACATGGCGAGTATGGCCTTGGTCGATTTATACGCACAAACCGTCGCGGCTCTTTTGCGCGATGTCAGCCTTGACGCTTCTGCGGTTGTGGCCATCGGCGCGCACGGCCAAACGGTGCGTCACCGACCCGACCACGGGTACACGATTCAACTGAATGCACCCGCGCTCTTGGCAGAAAAAACAGGTATCGACGTGATCGCTGATTTTCGGTCGCGCGACATGGCGTGCGGCGGCCAAGGCGCGCCGTTGGTGCCCGCCTTTCACCAAGCTTTGTTTGCTTCGGATCAGACTCGAGTCATCCTCAACCTTGGCGGCATCGCCAATGTGACATTGCTTGAGCCCGGCTGGCCTGTCAGCGGTTTTGACACTGGACCGGCTAACTTATTGATGGACGGCTGGTGTCAACGCCACACCGGTCAGCCCTACGACAGCGAAGGTTGTTGGGGTGATTCGGGCGAAGCCCATCAAGCGCTTTTGGACTGGATCTTGCGATCTGAAGCTTGGTTCGATGCGCCACCCCCAAAGTCCACCGGTCGCGACCAATTCAACTTGAACTGGCTCGACACTCGCCTGGCCCAGTTCGCCCAACGCCAATCTCAACATGGTTTGACCGATGCCATTTCTGCGGTTGACGTGCAAGCCACGCTGCAAATGCTGACCGCCTGCACGGTCACGCGCGCGGTCGCTCAACATGGTGTGGCGCAGGGCACCATTTATGTTTGCGGTGGCGGAGCGAAGAATGTAGCGCTATTAAAAAGATTGCAATCTCAGTGGGCCGGTGATGTTCAAACCACTGACGCCCTCGGTGTTCCGGCCCAAGATGTCGAAGCCATGGCATTTGCTTGGTTGGCCTGGGCTCACCAGACAAAAAAAACCGGTAACCTACCAGAGGTTACCGGTGCCGCGGGTGGGCGCCTATTAGGCGCACGCTGGCCCGCGTAAAACCCACTAAAACTTATTTTTTTAGACTGAAAATGAAGAACCGCAGCCACACGTGGTCGTTGCATTTGGATTGCGAATCACAAACTGTGCGCCTTCTAAGTCTTCTTTGTAATCGATCTCAGCGCCCACCAGATACTGAAAACTCATGGGGTCGACGAGCAGCTGAACGCCGTTTTTCTCAAGGGCGGTATCGTCTTCAGCCACGTCTTCGTCAAACGTAAAGCCATATTGAAATCCTGAACAACCACCACCTTGCACGAACACGCGCAACTTCAAGTTTGGATTGCCTTCGTCGATGAGCAAATCTTTAACCTTGCCAGCAGCCGAGTCAGTGAAAATAATCGGTGTGGGAGGGCTCTGAAGGTCGACGGTCTCGGTGACTGTGCTCATGGTAACTCCTTGTGTTGCGACAATGGCAACATCGATAAGACTTCTTGTTTAATAAAGATACGGCATTGCTGAGTATGTTTCAGTATAAACCCTACCATTTTAAGGGATTGTGCCACGCCAAAGTTAACGAAAGAAATTGTTTGGATCCGTGTCATTGCGGCGTTTGCTCGTGAGGCTTTTTTGTGATGTTTTTAGCACCTAAAAGTTAGTCATAAACTTCATTCAATTGTCTATTTGATAATTATTACCAAATCAGCATACACTCCCATTCCCTTAATGATTCATTAACCCCGTGGATTAACTCACTGCGCAAGACTTTTTTGCGCTTGATTAACCCCGTGGTTGACCCATTCGAATGTTTGCACACTTTTTTCAGAAAAAAACTTTTCCATCCAGCCCCACAACCTGTGTTAATTCAAATCCCTCGTCGCAGACAGGACTGCCGCGCCGCTTAACGCTCTGGCAATTAATGCTCATGGGTGTTGGAAGCACCTTGGGCACGGGCATTTTCTTTGCCATGGCCGAAACCGTGCCCTTGGCTGGCCCAGGCGTGGTGCTGTCATTTCTTTTGGCGGCCTTGACAGCTGGGCTGACCGCTCTTTGTTATGCCGAGGTGTCAACAGCACTACCCGTTTCGGGTTCGTCCTACACCTTCACTTACGTCACCATGGGCGAAGGCATCGCGGTTTTGGTTGGGGCTTGTCTGATTTTAGAGTGGGGCATCGCCGGGGCGGCGGTGGCCGTAGGCTGGAGCAGTTATTTAAACGAGCTCATCGGCTTGGTCACTGGTCATGACATTCCCGCGCTTTGGCGTGAGTCACCCTTTCAAAAAAACGTCAGTGGGCTCGCGTGGGGTGGTGACGGTGCCGTGAACCTACCCGCATTGTTGTTGGTGTGGCTGTGTGCGTTGCTACTTTTACGCGGCTCACGCGAATCGGCCAAACTCAATGCCGCACTGACCGTGACCAAGCTAGTGGTGCTGTTGTTGTTTGTGGCCATGTCTTTGCGAGTTTTTAACCGCGTGCACTTTGAGCCCTTCATGCCACACGGGTTTGAAGGTGTGGGCTCAGCCGCGGCGATTATTTTTTTCAGCTTTGTTGGTTTGGATGCCGTGGTCAATGCCAGCGAAGAGGTGATTAACCCACAGCGCAACATTCCAATAGCCATGATGCTGGCCTTGCTGATTGTCACGGTCGTCTATGTCTTGGTAGCCTTTAGCAGCTTGGGTGCTCAACCCCCCGAGGCCTTTGTGGGTAACGGAGCAGCCCTCACCACTATCTTGCATCAAGCCACGGGCAGTCGAATCAGCGGCGTGTTGTTGGCCGTGGGTGCTGTGGTTTCAATCTTTAGCGTGACGCTCGTATCACTGTTTGGCCAGGCCCGTATCTATTTTGCCATGGCACGCGACGGCATGATGCCCGCTGGCCTTAAACGCGTCGACCCACATACCTTTTGCCCGCGCCGCGGTACCCTGTTATCAGCGGCAGTGGTATCCCCTTTGGCCGCATTTTTACCAAGCCACGTGCTTTGGGGCTTGGTCAGCATGGGTACGCTGGTCGTGTTTCTGGCCGTGGCCATTGCACTGATGCTGTTGCGCCATCAACAGCCTGACCGCGCACCTGGGTTTCGCGTGCCGGCGTACCCCTTAACGCCTTTGGCGAGCATGGCGGCCTGCCTGTATCTCATCACCAATTTAAGCGTGACGGTCTATGTCATCTTTGCCGTGTGGATCGCCTTGGCTTTGCTTTTCTACGCCGTTTACGCACGCCATGGCGCTGCTCGCGAACGCCTGATTCAGAAAAAACCTCAGGGCAATATCGCCACCTGAGACAAGCCCATGCCTTCTGGCAAGCCAAACATCAGGTTCATGTTTTGTACCGCTTGCCCAGAGGCGCCTTTGACTAAGTTGTCTTGAACCGCAAGCACAATCAACCGATCGGGGTGACCCGGTGGCCGATGCAAGGCCAAGCGCAAGGTATTTGAGGCCCGCACAAATCGGGTCTCCGGCTGGCTACCCGCTGGCATCACATCGACGAAGGTTTCATTTTGATAGAACGACTCGTATAAGGCTTGCAAGTCCACTGACTTGGCATCAGGCAGCAACTTCACATAAATCGTGCTCAACATGCCACGCACCATTGGAACCAAATGCGGGACAAATGTCAGCCCAACCGATTCACCGGATAACCGATCAAGTTGGGCCTTGATTTCTGGATGATGACGGTGACCTGCCACGCCATAGGCTTTAAAGCTGTCACTGACCTCTGAGAACAAGGCCCCGACTTCCGCCTTTCGTCCCGCACCACTGACACCAGATTTTGAGTCGGCAATGATGTCACTGGTGTCTATCAAAATCGCGGGCTTTAACAACGGTGCCAAGCCCAACAACACGGTGGTGGGGTAGCAACCAGGATTGCCAACCACTCGCGCATTGGCAATCGCTTGGCGATTGAGCTCAGGTAAACCATAAACGGCCTCGCGCAGAATCGCTGGGCAACTGTGTGGCATTTTGTACCACTGCTCAAACTCAGCAGTGTCTTGCAAACGAAAATCCGCCGCTAGGTCAATCATACGCACGCCCGCATCAAGCAACTGTTGCGCTTGCGCCATGGCCACCCCGTGCGGTGTCGCAAAAAACACCACATCGCAGTCCGTTAGGGATGCGGCTTCCGGCGTGGTGAAAGCCAAATCCACATGACCACGCAAGTTCGGGAACATGTCAGCGACCGGCAAACCCGCTTCTTTACGCGAGGTGATCGCATGCAAGATCACTTGGGGATGTTGCGCCAATAAACGCAACAACTCGACCCCGGTGTAACCGGTGCCACCCACAATACCCACTTTGATTTTTGATGCGGCATTTTGCATGACTGGCCCTTGATATCAATTGATTCGTGATTGTGTTCATTCTAATGCTTTGGCGGCCGGCCTCACCACTGTCACTGACAGCCGTCCCCCCAAACAAAAACCGCCCGAAGGCGGTTTTTGCGGTGCAGCGGGAAACGATTAACGCTTGCTGAACTGTTTGCGACGACGTGCTTTGCGCAAACCCACTTTCTTACGTTCCACTTCGCGCGCATCGCGGGTCACAAACCCTGCTTTTTTGAGCGGTGGCTTCAATGACTCGTCATAGTCAATCAACGCGCGGGTGATGCCATGACGGATTGCACCGGCTTGCCCACTTTCACCACCACCGTGGACGTTGATATGAAAATCAAACGACTCCAAGTGACCTGTCAGTGTCAAAGGCTGGCGCACGACCATACGGCCTGTTTCGCGAGCAAAGAACTCGTCAACGGGCTTGCCGTTAACAACGATCTTGCCGCTGCCTTTTTTGAGAAAGACCCGTGCGACCGACGTTTTGCGGCGGCCCGTGCCATAGTTCCAATTACCAATCATGATCGCGTCCTTAGATTTCGAGTGGCTGAGGCTGTTGAGCGGCGTGTGGGTGCTCTGCGCCCGCATAAACCTTCAGCTTCTTGATCATCGCGTAACCCAAAGGGCCACGGGGCAACATACCCTTGACCGCTTTTTGGATTGCGCGCCCAGGATGACGCTCTTGCATTTTAAAGAAGTTAGTCTCGCTGATACCACCGGGGTATGTCGAGTGACTGTAGTACTTCTTATCTTGTGCTTTGTTGCCGGTTACCACAATATCGGCGGCGTTGATGATGACAATAAAGTCACCCGTATCAACGTGCGGAGTGAACTCCGGCTTATGTTTGCCACGCAGACGGCGTGCGACTTCGCTGGCCACACGTCCAAGAACCTTGCCTTTTGCGTCAATCACAAACCAGTCATGCTTCACTTCCAGCGGCTGTGCCACGAAGGTTTTCATGATGGGATTCCAATTATTTTACGGGTAGGGACCATCCCCACCCATGCCTACTTTTTGCACCACCACTCACCATCGAGGCGTTGTTAGTCGCCCGTACAGTTTGTCCCAGCTATCGGCTGAACCATCGGAAATGCAAAAGGTAACTCGGGATTCTACTATGAAAACCGCGATTTAGGCCAGTCAAGGCACTGCTTTTTGCCTCGCCAGTCATTTCTGCCCCCCCCCGCCAGCCACAGACAACCCGCAAAAAACCCTTAAGTGCCAGCAATCGACATACGCTCAAGCAAAATCGAGCCCGTGGTCTTGCTGCCTCGGTTAAGCGCATCGGCGCCAACTTTGACGATTTGCTTGAACATATCTTTGAGGTTGCCGGCAATCGTGATTTCCTGCACGGGGTACTGAATATGACCGTTTTCGACCCAGTACCCAAAGGCACCACGTGAATAATCACCCGTCACATAGTTCACCCCTTGGCCGATGAGTTCTGTGACCAGCAGGCCCGTGCCAAGCGCTTTGAGCATCGCTTCAAAATCATCGCCAGGCTGGGTGTCTGTTGAATACAGCCGTAAATTGTGCGAGCCACCCGCATGGCCCGTGGTCGACATGCCGAGCTTACGAGCGGTATAAGAGGACAAAAAGTAACTTTGCAAGACCCCAGCCGAGACAATTTGACGTGGCATGGTGCGCACGCCTTCGTCATCGAAGGCGCCTGAACCCATGGCACTCGGAATAAACGGGTTTTCATCGACCATGATGTGCTCAGGAAACAGCGACTGACCCAGGCTGTCTGGCAGGAAAGTGGTTTGTCGATATAAGGCACCGCCGCTGACAGCCTGCGTCAAAGCGCCGAGCAGGCCAAGCGCCAAGGGGGCTTCAAACAACACCGGTACTTGACGTGTCGATAAGCGTCGGGCGTTTAAGCGAGCCAAAGCCCGGTGGGCAGCATAACGGCCCACGGTTGCCGGATCGGCCAAACGGTCAGCCCGCCGATCACTGGTGTACCAATAATCCCGTTGCATGTTGTTGCCGCGACCCGCAATCGGTGAGACTGACAAACCGTGCCGCGTGTAGGTGTAACCATCCAAAAAGCCGCGGGTGTTACCCAACACGAATTGGCCCTCATGGCTATCAACACCCGCGCCCTCGGAATTGGTGATGCGCTTATCCACATCGCGCGCAGCTTGCTCGGCCTCGAGTGCCAAATTGGCGGCTTTTTCCACCGAAATATCCCAAGGGTGATAGAGTGACAAGTCAGGGCTCTTGGTCAACAGCAGGTCACTTTCTTGCGGCAGGCCAGCCGCCGGATCTTCAGCGGTAAACCGCGCAATGTGCCACGCCGCTTGCACGGTTTGCTCAAGGGCCTGGCGAGAAAAGTCTGACGTCGAGGCAGAGCCCCGGCGTTGCCCAGCAAAGACGGTTATCGACAACGAGCGATCGCTGGTCTGCTCAACGGTTTCGATCTCACCCAAGCGCACGTTAACCGCTAGGCCTTGGCCGGCCGAGACTTCGGCGGCCGCGTCAGTCGCACCCAGCGATTTGGCATGATCGAGCGCCTGTGTCACCAGGTCCTCAAACTCAGCACGGTGTTGGCGATGTGGCAAGGGTTGCATAGCGGCTCTCTTAAACAAAATGTTGGTTCGAGTCCAAATCGGACTAATCTCGTATCATAGCGAAGTCATACTAACCACTCTAGGCCATGAACGAATTAGAAACCCCCGAGGATAACGACCTCCCCGAAAGACCGAGTAAAACGCAAATCAAACGCGAAATGCTTGAGCTACTGGCGCTAGGCAAACGTGTTGTCGAGCTCAGTGCAGACCGTGTCAAGCAATTACCGCTGTCAGAAAAACTGGAAGATGCGGTGTTGCTGGCGCAAAAAACCACCAGTCGTGAGGGCAAACGTCGGCAAATCCATTACGTGGGCAAGCTCATGCGAGACGCCCAAGCGCAAGCCATCATGGATCAAATCGAGACCTGGGAAAAAGGCTCGGTGGCCGACACCGCCTACATGCACACCCTTGAGCGTGACCGCGAGCGACTCTTAAACGACGATCAAGCGCTCACTGATTGGCTCAACAAGTACCCGGACACAGACGTGCAAGCGTTTCGCGCCATGATTCGAGCCGCCCGCCAAGAGCACGCCAAAAACGCGGCCCTGCTGCCTGGCCAAGCCCCACAAAAGAAACACTACCGCGCACTTTTTCAAGCGATTAAGGCCGCCAACGCAGGGCCAGATGACAGCAACAGCCAGTGAATCCATTGCTTTAAAAATATTTAAACATTCTGTGAGGAGTTTTCCTGTGAGTGCATCGCCCGCGCTTGACGCCATAGAGATTGAAACCAGCCCGAACCCAACCCATAGCGTCATCTGGCTGCATGGCCTCGGTGCCGACGGCAACGACTTCGCACCATTGGTGCCTGCGATGCAATTGCCCGAAAGTCTAGCTGTTCGATTTGTGTTTCCGCATGCGCCGGTACAACCAGTGACCATCAATGGTGGCATGGCCATGCGCTCTTGGTATGACATCTTGGAACCCACCTTGGTCAGGCGTGAAGACGAGGCCGGGATTTTGGCGTCAGAACAAGCCATCCACACCTTGATCGAACACGAAATCGCACGCGGCATACCCAGCGAACACATTATTTTGGCGGGCTTTTCACAAGGCTGCGCCATGACGCTGCACACGGGTTTACGCTTTCCGAAACGCTTGGCCGGGCTGATTGGCTTATCGGGTTATTTGCCGCTTGCTGATCGTGCCGCTGCCGCGTTTCACCCCGCCAACCGTGACACACCGGTATTCATGGCACATGGCACTCACGACCCCGTGGTGGCACTTGAACGGGGGGTGGCCAGCAAAGATTTGCTGCTGGCTCACGACCACCAGGTGCAATGGCACACTTACCCCATGGCACACAGCGTTTGTCCTGAAGAAGTGGACGATATCGCACGCTTCATGTACAAGGCCTTATCGGCGGGCTAATCCCAAGTCTAACCAAACGCGCCGCATACCCGGATCATCAGGATCTGGGTCGTTGACCATCCCCAAGCCGGCCATGAGCGACAGCATGGGACGATTGTTGGCCAACACCAAACCTTCAATATAAGTCAGCCCCTGCTGGCGGGCGGCCTCGATCAAGCTCGTCATCAATTGCCTGCCCAATCCTCGCGCTTGCCACGCATCAGCAATCACAAGCGCGTATTCCGCCCCCAGACCATCATTGGGTTGCGCAAATAATGCGCCAACCCAATGATGGTCTGAGGGCGGTCCTGGTGATCACAAGCCAACGATTCTATGGTTGCCACCAAAGCGAGTTCTCGGTGGTAATCCACTTGGGTGTAGCGCGCTAACATGCGCGGTGTTAATTCACGCATCATCGACACAAACCGCATGTAACGTGCCTGTGCAGACAAAAGCCGCGTGAAATCTTGCAAGGCCTGCGCATCATCGGGTCGGATAGGTCGCAACACACCCTCTTGACCATCAGGCAGTAGCAAACGTTGCACCCATTGGCGTGGGTAGGGGTGAATCGCCATGTGCGGATAGCCCTCAAGCGAGGGGTCGTCGCTGGTGCTCGTTGAATCCAATGTCATCGACAAGCCGGCGACTTTAAGTCGATCATGCCGAATAACAATCGGATCCAGCCTGAGCGCCAAAACCGCGGGGCACTCGCTCACCAAGTCTGAAATGAGTTCGAGCGCCATCAACAGTTGTTTGAACACGGCGTTTGAAAAATGCTCACGCGGCAATTTTTGCCAGAACTGGCTGCGTTGAACCATGCGTTTGGCCAAGAAATAATTCAGTGGTACCAAGTCGGCGCCAGCTTGGTCAGGTGCAAAAACACCTAAGATGCCACCCGCACCGAATCGAATCACCGGCCCAAAGCGGGCATCGCGCGTGACACTAATTGAGGACAGCACCTCCTTCTCTGTCAAAGGCTCATCGCCCAAAGTGTCTTGCACACCCAATGCCTGCAAAGGCTGCAGCGGCACATGAAAGGTGGCCAGTAACGCCCAAGCATCTGGCGCATCGAGTTGTGTTTTACCCATCGCTTGCCAATCGCCGAGAAGGCTACGCGCTTGTTCTAAATCGGGCTTCTTGTGGTCAGGTTCTGTGGGTTGAATCTGTAACAAAAGCTTTTGGTTGTAATGGTAGCGCGCCAAAATACCAAAAGCGTTGGCGGCAGATTCTGGCGTGCGAAAGGCCGAAGCACCTGCATCGTCGAGCACGCGACGGATGGATCGCATATCGGCATCACCCATAAAGCAGGTCACCACCGGCTTGGCGGCTTTGGTGGCAAATTCTGCCAACGCTTTGGCCACCGCCTTAAAGTCGGTTCGTCGGTCTGGGGCAAGCATCACCAGCACACCGTCGAGCGCATCATCAGCCATCAGCGCGCCCATGATGTCATTGATTAACGATGCTGTTAAGGGTTGATGCGTCACCACAGGGTTAAGCGCCAACGCACCTGGCTCTAGTAGCTTGCCCAAACGGCGCCGAGCGAGCGGTCCGAGGTCTGCCTTATCAATCGGTCCACCCTCAATGGCCAGATCTAAAGCCAACTGGGCTGGGCCTTCGCCGTTGGCAAACACCGCCACGCGCCGCCCGGCAGGCCGGCGACTGTAGCCAAACACTTTGAGCGCCGAGAACAACTGTATGAAGTAGGTCACTCGCACCACACCAGCTCGCCGCAAAGCCGCATCAAATGCCAGGTCAGCCAGCAAAGGCTCATTGGCTGCGCCCGAACGCAACACGACCACAGGCTTGATACTGGCCGCAGCCCGTATGGCGCTCATGAATTCGCGGCCTGAGCCGATGTCCTCTAAATAGATAGCGATGCTGTCAGTGCGTGGATCACCAGCCAAATAGTCAAGCACCGCTGGCATGCGGGTGATCCCTTCATTACCCAATGCGATTGCTGTTGAAAATCCAATATGCACATCATCAGCCCAATCCATGACCCCAGCCATGACGGTGCGCGATTGGGCTACCAATGCCGCTCGGCCAGCGCGCGCCAATAAAGGATGCTGGCTCAGGTTCAGACCCAAGTGAGGTCGCTGTAACCCGAACGAAAAAGGGCCCAACAAAGCGCACTGATGGTCGCGTGCCCAGGCGTTACACAAGCCTCGCGTTCTGACTGGGTCTGGATCAACCACATCGTGCGCCATCACGATCATGGCGCAGGGTCGGTGGGGCGCCACGACTGCCAAGGTTGACTCAATGAGTAAAGGTGGCACGGCAATAACCACCAAGTCGACCCGTTCGCTGGCCGCAACCCCCACGAGTTTGCCGGGCACAGTGGGTGTCTGCCCACTCTCAAACGCCACCCGAGTGGTGCGCGCGCGTAACCCCGAAGGCAGGGCTTCAAACACGGGCAACACACGATCGCTGATCACCAACAAACTGCGCGGTTCAAACAAGGGATCAAGGGCGTGGCGAAACATCATCTGGTGGCCCAATGAGACAGCGGTTGATCTGGCTCTAAAATAACAATTAAATTCATCGTAGCAAACTAACGCTGCGCCACCACTGTTTTATCGTGTCGCCACTCAAAGAGCCATGACTCAATCAACTGCCACTCGCGTCCGTACTCGCTTCGCCCCTTCACCCACCGGCTTTCTGCACCTTGGTGGCGCTCGAACCGCGCTCTATGCCTGGGCCTATGCCAAACACCATCAGGGCGACTTTGTGCTGCGCATTGAAGACACTGATTTAGAGCGTTCAACGCCCGAAGCCGTGCAAGCCATTCTCGATGGCATGGCCTGGCTAGGGCTCACGCCCGACGAAGGCCCTTTCTACCAAATGCAACACATGGCGCGCTACAAAACCGTCATCACTCAGATGCTGGCCGATGGCACGGCTTACCACTGCTACAGCACGCCTGAAGAAGTCAATGCCATGCGCGAGCATGCCCGGACGCTTGGCTTAAAACCAAAATACGATGGCACGTGGCGCCCCGAGCCCGGTAAAACATTGCCAGCCGTGCCAGCCGACAAAACACCGGTGGTGCGCTTTAAGAACCCCTTGAGTGGTGCCACGCAATGGCATGACATGGTTAAAGGCCCCATCAGCATCAACAATGAAGAGCTTGATGACCTGATCATCGCGCGCCCAGACGGCACACCGACTTACAACTTTTGTGTGGTGGTCGATGACTGGGACATGAACATTACCCATGTCTTGCGCGGGGACGACCACGTCAACAACACGCCTCGTCAAATCAACATCCTGAAGGCCCTAAACGCCCCGCTACCCAAGTACGGTCATCTGCCCATGATTCTTGGCCCTGACGGCGAGAAACTTTCCAAGCGACACGGCGCGGTCAGCGTCATGGCTTACGAGCAAGCGGGTTACTTGGCTGAGGCGATGATCAATTACTTGGCGCGCTTGGGTTGGAGCCATGGCGACGAGGAAATTTTCACGCGCGAACAGCTCGTTCAGTGGTTTGATGCCAATAGCTTGTCTAAATCAGCTTCGCAATGGGATCCCCAGAAACTCAACTGGGTCAACGCACATTACATCAAAGCCGCTGATAACCAGTGGCTGGCCGACGCCATCAGCCCGCGTCTGGCAGCGCTTGGCGCCGACCCAATCAAGGTCGACTTGCCACAAGTGGTCGAATTACTCAAAGACCGATGCGAAACGTTGGTCCAGCTCACAGAAGCCAGTCTGCTGTTTTGTGGGGCGTCTGTCGCACCCGACCCGGAACTCCTGGCCAAGCACATCAATGATGATGTCAGGCGCGCGGTGGCTGACTTTACGCAGGGCGCCACTGTGGTTCAATGGCAACGACAAGCCATTGGTGCTTTGATCAAATCGGTGTTGGTACAACACCAGATGAAAATGCCACAGTTGGCCATCCCCTTGCGCTTGATCGTGGCCGGCACCACACAAACCCCCGCCATTGATGCGGTGCTCGAAATCATGGGCCGCGAAACCGTCTTGGAAAAACTACGGTCTTTTTAGGGCTTGGTCAACGCCCGCCGTCATTTCAAGCAGGTTTTGGGTAACCGTTTCAATCGACTTAATTCGTCGATTTGAGTCGCCTCACTTTTTTGTGGATGCTCTCAACCCCATCTCCCCCAAAAGGCATGCATACCCATCTTATGGCGAGAATCGTGGCAAGAACCACACAACTTGAACCATCGACGACGGATTCGACATCACGGGCTGGCTTGCGACATGTCTTTGGCTACCGTCTTTTCCGGGGATTTGGACAGCACAATTTAGGGTTTGCCCGAATTTTTTTGGCCAGATTTGTCTTGCCCGGATCGAACGAAGACACTAGAATTTGTGTTTGACGCATTTCTAAGCACTACATCTTGTGTTTAGACACCAAATTCTCTGATCCCCGTTATTAACAAAAACACACGGGGTCTCATGTCACTAGCAGGAGCCGCCATGCAAGTCACTACCCCCGTCACACCCACGTCAGGACAAGCACCGATTGGGCAACCCGCTGAGCTTCAGTCTAAGCCTAGCCAATGGTCAAACTACAACATTATTCGCCGCAATGGTGCGGTTGTAAACTTCGAGCCTAGCAAGATCGGGATCGCGATGACCAAGGCCTTTTTGGCGGTTAACGGCGGCCAAGGGGCTGCCTCGGCACGTGTGCGCGAGTTGGTTGAACAGTTAACGGGCCAAGTGGTGGGCTCTTTGGTTCGCAGCCGACCAAACGGTGGCACGTTTCATATCGAAGACATCCAAGATGCGGCCGAATTGGCACTGATGCGCTCTGGCGAGCACGATGTGGCTCGCTCGTACGTCTTATATAGAGAGCGTCGCTCACAAGAGCGTGCCCAAGCCGGACAAGGCGCCTCACCTGCGACCGAGCACTCGATCACGATTAAGGAAGATGGCGTATCCAAGCCATTGGATTTGGCCAAGCTCAAAGCAACGATTGAAGGCGCTGGCGTCGGACTAGAGCAATTTGTCGACACCGACTTGATCCTAAAAGAAACACTCAAGAACCTCTACGACGGCGTACCCATCGAAGAAGTCTATAAGTCGGCCATTCTGGCGGCTCGGGTTCAAGTTGAAAAAGATCCGGCCTACAGCCGAGCGACCGCACGCTTGTTGTTGCACTCAATCCGCAAAGAAGTACTTGAGCAAGAGGTTTCACAAGACGAGATGCTCACGGAGTACGCCATCTACTTTCCCAAGTTCATCAAGAAAGGAATAGCCGGTGGTCTGTTAAATCCTGAGCTTGGTCAATACGATTTGAAACGCCTTGGTTTGGCTTTGGATGCTAAGCGTGACTTGCAGTTTGACTACCTCGGGCTGCAAACGCTTTATGACCGCTACTTTCTACACCTGAAAGGTCAGCGCATTGAGCTGCCACAAGTGTTCTTCATGCGTGTGGCCATGGGTCTGGCACTCAGAGAAGTTAACCGCGAAGAACGGGCCGCTGAGTTCTATGAAATCCTATCATCATTTGACTTCATGAGCTCCACGCCAACGCTGTTTAACTCTGGCACTTTGCACTCCCAACTGTCCTCTTGCTATCTCTCGACCGTTGAAGATGATCTTGATGGCATCTACGAAGCCATCAAAGAAAATGCTTTACTCGCCAAGTACGCCGGCGGCCTGGGCAATGATTGGACGCCCGTGCGCGCCATGCGCAGCCACATCAAAGGCACCAACGGTGAAAGCCAAGGCGTCGTGCCTTTTTTGAAAGTCGTCAACGACACGGCTGTTGCTGTGAACCAAGGTGGCAAGCGTAAGGGCGCGGTGTGTTGCTACCTCGAGACGTGGCACTTGGACATCGAAGAGTTTCTTGATCTACGCAAGAACACCGGTGACGAACGTCGACGCACGCACGACATGAACACCGCCAACTGGATTCCAGACCTTTTCATGAAGCGTGTTATGCAGGCCGGCGACTGGACGTTGTTCTCGCCATCTGACTGCCCTGACCTGCATGACAAAGTCGGCCAAGCATTTGAAGAGGCCTACGTTGGTTACGAAGCAAAAACCATCAGCGGTGAAATCACACTCTTCAAAACAATGCCAGCACTTACGTTGTGGCGCCGCATGTTGTCAATGCTGTTTGAAACCGGTCATCCTTGGATCACTTTCAAAGACCCTTGTAACATTCGCTCACCGCAGCAACACGTGGGCGTTGTTCACAGCTCGAACCTGTGCACAGAGATCACACTAAACACCAACGACTCTGAAATCGCAGTGTGTAATTTGGGCTCCGTTAACTTGGTCGCCCACTTGACTGAACAAGCCGATGGCAGCTTGCTGCTTGATCACGATAAGCTAGAGAAGACCATCAATATCGCCATGCGCATGCTTGATAACGTGATCGACATCAACTACTACGCCGTGGACAAAGCACGCAACTCAAACCTACGTCACCGTCCCGTGGGATTGGGCATCATGGGTTTCCAGGACTGCTTGCACATGATGCGCATTCCTTATGCTTCCAACGAAGCGGTTGAATTTTCTGATCGATCAATGGAAGCGGTTTGTTATTTTGCTTACGCCGCTTCAAGCAAATTGGCAGCCGAGCGCGGCGCATACGCGTCATACGATGGTTCACTTTGGTCGCGTGGCATCTTGCCACAAGACTCGGTAGCCATGCTGCGCGAACACCGTGGTGGATATGTTGAAGTTGACGATTCGAGCACGTTAGATTGGGATTCGTTGCGTGCACGCATCAAACAGCATGGTATGCGTAACTCAAATTGCGTTGCAATCGCCCCAACCGCAACAATTTCAAATATCATCGGTGTGTCTGCATGCATCGAGCCAACTTATCAAAACTTGTACGTTAAATCAAACTTATCCGGCGAGTTCACTGTGGTTAATCAAAACCTAGTGAGAGATCTCAAGAAGCTGGGCCTCTGGGACGAAGTCATGGTCGCTGACCTGAAATACTTCGATGGCAGCCTATCCAAAATCGATAGGGTCCCCAGCACACTACGCACCCTTTATGCCACGGCCTTTGAAGTTGACACCACTTGGATCGTGGAATGCGCGTCGCGTCGCCAAAAGTGGATTGATCAAGCGCAATCGCTGAACATCTACATGGCGGGTGCTTCCGGTAAGAAACTTGACGACACTTATAAGTTGGCGTGGTTACGTGGTCTAAAGACCACCTATTACCTGCGTACACTCGGTGCCACAAGTGCAGAGAAGTCCACCGGCCAAGGTGGCGAGTTAAATGCGGTCAGTAGTGGTGCTGTCGGCGGTGTTGCTGCCGCCAGCCCAACACTGCCTGAAGCTGAAATCGTTGGTGCGGCTTGCACGATGAGACCAGGTGATCCTGGTTTCGAAGAGTGCGAAGCCTGCCAATAAACCAACGAAAGGAATTTGATATGTTGAACTGGAACGAAGAAACCGTCACGACCCATAAGCCGGCGCCAGCGCCAGCGACTGGCATCACATTAATCGACAATGGCCTGCGTGAAGCCACTGGTGTATTCGGTGATGTTGCCCTGCCAACACCCGGCATCACAGAAAACGCAAGTACCACCAAAGTCGTACAACAACGCGTCAATGTTGCTGACAAGCGCATCATCAACGCCAAAACTGACGTCAATCAGCTGGTGCCGTTTAAGTACAAGTGGGCTTGGGAAAAGTACCTTGCCACTTGCGCCAACCACTGGATGCCGCAAGAGGTCAACATGTCGCGTGATATCGCGTTGTGGAAGAACCCCAATGGCTTGACCGAAGACGAACGTCGTATTGTCAAACGCAACCTCGGATTTTTTGTAACTGCTGATTCTTTGGCAGCGAATAACATCGTCTTGGGCACCTATCGCCACATCACCGCACCTGAGTGCCGTCAGTTTTTGTTGCGCCAGGCCTTTGAAGAAGCCATTCACACGCATGCTTATCAGTACATCGTTGAAAGCTTAGACTTGGATCAAGCCGAGATCTTCAATGCTTACAACGAAGTGCCATCGATTCGTGCCAAAGACCAATTCCTGATTCCGTTCATTGATGCCATCGCTGATCCAAACTTCAAGACTGGCACTGCCGAAGACGATCAAACACTATTGCGTTCATTAATCGTCTTCGCATGCCTGATGGAAGGCTTGTTCTTCTACGTTGGCTTTACACAGATTCTTGCACTGGGTCGTCAAAATAAAATGACCGGTGCCGCAGAGCAGTACATGTACATCTTGCGCGATGAATCGATGCACTGCAATTTCGGTATTGACTTGATCAACACCATTAAGCTGGAAAACCCCCATCTGTGGACGCCAGCGTTTCGTGAAGAGATTCGTGAACTCTTTAGCAAAGCCGTTGAGCTTGAATATGCGTATGCCGAAGACACCATGCCTCGTGGTGTGTTGGGTATGAACGCAGCCATGTTTAAGTCGTACCTGCGCTTTATTGCGAACCGACGATGCCAGCAAATTGGCCTTGAGCCATTGTTTGCCCAGGAAGAGAACCCCTTCCCTTGGATGGCTGAAATGATTGATCTAAAGAAAGAACGTAATTTCTTTGAAACGCGCGTCATCGAGTATCAGACAGGTGGAGCACTGAACTGGGAATAATGACCTAGTCAGAGACTTGAAACGCGAGCTATAAAAGCGGCCGGCAAACAACTGGCTGCTTGAATGACCACCCAGAGAGCAGGATGCCAAAGCATCCCCTCGATGGGTGGTCATACCGCATTCGTAGCCTCAATCAATGCTGGCCGAAATTGGCTAAGAGGATTGAGGTTGTGAATAGCGCGAGCCTTGTGGTCGACCCAAAACGGGCAGTCCTCAAGGCGCGCGTTCCTTGTTTTGGGTCCCTGAACTAAAGGAGTTAGACCATGGCAACAGCCAAAAAAGTAGCAAAGAAGGCGCCAGCCAAAAAAGCAGCCGCAAAGAAAGCGCCTGCCAAAAAGGCCCCGGCAAAGAAAGTCGTTGCTAAAAAAGTAGTGGCTAAAAAAGCACCGGCCAAGAAAGCCGCTGTCAAAAAAGCACCTGCTAAAAAAGCTGCGGTAAAAAAAGTCGCTGCTAAAAAAGCACCTGCTAAAAAAGC